>JAXGUU010000113.1:0-10783 GCA_040774145.1 Anaerolineae bacterium | reverse complement strand
GGCATTCCGTTATGTGCCTGATGGTCAGCGCGCTGCAGCAGCCAGACCCGATCGCGGGCTAGCTTGGCTCCATCAGGTATGAGCATTGATAAGCCCTGGCGGGGACCCGAGTTTCCGGCAGGGAGAGCCAAGCTACCCCTTCATGATGTCCCATAGGTTCTGCTGGGTGGCGACCTCCATACAGGCCTTGGCAAACAGCGTAGGCGGCATCGACGCGATCAGCATCAGGTTCTCCCAGGGTGAGGACGCCTCATCGAGGAAACGCAGGATCAGGTCGGCCGGATTACGCTTGAACATCCTCGCAAAGGCGCGCTGCACGTGATCTCCGTTGTGCGCAATCACCCGCAGCAGCACCGCATCCAGTACGTCGTGCAGATCAGGATCGTCCGGCACATTGAAGGGATGACCGTGCAACAGCAAGGAGTCGAGGATCTCCTCACAGTCGCGCTGCACGCGCATGAAGGCATAACCTGTGGAGGGCTTGATCCGTCCGGCGCGGGCCCCAATCGCCATCACGCGGCGACCCAGCGTGCGAATCAGCGGATCATCCGTGATCGGGACTGAGCCCCGCTCCTCTGCCTCGACGGCATACTCATCGATCCCCAGGATCTCATCCAGGTAGCGGCGCAATGCAGCCTCGTACTCGCCGCGCGCGAGCGTGCGCTCCGAGAAGATCGTATACTCCACCAACGCCCGATCCTGAGCATAGGGCAAGACATAGAGGAATCGCATCTCGCCGGCTTGGGGCGTTCGGAAGTCCATCAGCGTCATCGTCTCGGGGTCACCACCTCCCAACCCCGAAAGTGCATCTTGAGGATCTGATAGGCGCCTTCGGCGACGGGAAGGCGGACAGGGAGACTGTCGAAGACCCACGTGGCGCGGAACTCGCCCGCGTCAACGCGCACGCGAGCCCTGTCCACACCATCCGAGATCTCCTGCACGCTGCCCTGCAGGAAGGTCACGTTGTCAAACGCCGCCAGCTGCGCCCGCGCACAGTCATAGAAGTCAATCCCACGGATGACGCTATAGCGATAGGCACCGAGCTCCAGCACCTGCTCGGCACCCTCGCCACCTGCGACGCGCAGGCGCGTCCACGAACGGGAGATCACCTCGTCGAAGAACGTCGGCTTGTCGGTCCAGAATCCCCACGTCCGATCGTTGCTTTTCTTGGGGTCGCGATCCACGATCAGGATCGAGCGATCACGCAGGGGCGTGCGCACCATGTGACACGCCAAGCTCAGCCCGGCGAGTCCGCCGCCGGCAATGATGAAGTCATAACCGGTCGGCAGAGGCTCCGCGGTCACGCCATCACCTCCCGGACGGACCTAGGTCAGGAGTTCGGTCGCGACGACCCAGTCGTCGCGCTGTCGCTCGACCTGCACGCCACGCGCCACCACGCCTTCGTCCACCAGCGCCGTCACGGCGGACTCAACGTCGGGCTTGGACCACCAGAAAACCTTCACGACATCATCGAAACTCGCTCCGCCGACCGAGCGAACATAGAGGCGCAGCAAGGTCCGTTGGGCCTCGCTCACCTTGATCGCCCGAGCGCGCTCCAAGATCGCCGGGTAGTAGCGATGCACGCACTCGTAGATGAAGGCATAGTTCCACGCCCCGGCCTGCGCCACGCCGACGGGCAGCACCTTGAAGTCGGCCTGCAACGCTTCCAGGCCCCGGTTGAAGCGATAGCTCGAACTGCTCTCCGTCATCGAGGCGGCGCGGCGCAGCGCCACCGCGTTCAGCGGCCCCTCGCGCAACAGGACCTCGTAGATAGCCTTGGCCTCTGCCGTCATCGTGCCGTCCTGGTACTGGTAGAGGTAATCCTCTTCCGGCGACCCGTAGTTCTCGCTGAGGGCATAAAAGAACGGCGCGATGTCGAGGGAGATGATCGTCGCCTTACGCCGCAGGATCTTTCCATAGTACCAGCGGCGAGCGTCCAGCAGCGAGTCCTTCCAGCCCCACGTCACGTGGCCCGGATCGTCGTGAGCGTCCGCCACAGGGCAATCCCCGGCGACGGCAGCCCAGAGGCTGGGCATCTCGATCCCCTTGATCGGCCAGAACATCACGAAGCCGCGGTCGTCGACGTGGGCGATCGCTCCCTCCTTCGTCTTGACCCGCAGCACATCCGACGTGCGATAGGTCTCAGAACGATACTCCTGTAACTTCTGCAACGTCAGCATCGGTGTCTCTATGACATCCACTCCTTCTCCCACCCCATCGGCCCAACCGACACCCCGCCCATCTCCGCGTAAGCCTGCTCGACATTCCAGGCGTGCGCGTTGGGATAGTCATCGGGCTGCGCCAGCCGAATCCCGCGACAGTATACCACGGTCTCATCCAGCGATTGACCGTGCGCCATCGCCTCGGCGACACAGGTCCGGACCGCATCCAAGTACTCCAGATCCTGAGAAAACCGGGCCCGAATCTCCCGAGCATCATCGGTCGGCGTCCCGTGACCGGGGATCAGCACCCGGACGTCGAGCGCGGCGAGCCGCTGAAGCGTCGCGCGATAGGTGGAGAAGCGATCCATCACCATCGGGATCTCGAGGTCGCTCAGCATATCACCGGCCCACAACAGCCCCGCGGCTGCATCATAGACCACACAGTGATCCGGCGCGTGGCCCGGCGCAGGCAACACGGCGAGCGACAGCGAACCGAGATGCAGGGTCAGTTGGCCATCGAAGGCTAGATCAGGCAAGGGGGGCGTGAAATCGCGGCACGTCGACCAGGCGCCGGCCCGCCGCCACTCGTCAACCTGGCGCTGCAGGTCGCTCCGATGGCGTCGAATGACGTCACCGTAGCCACGGTGGGCGATCACCGTGACCCCCGGGAATCTCTCAGGGCCCAGGAGATGATCCCAATGGGCATGCGTCAGGACGATGCCGCGCACGGTCGCGCCACGCGACATGACGAACGCCGCGATGGCCTCCAGCTCGGGAGGTGTGATGCCGGGATCGATGAGATAGGCGGCGTCGCCGGCGATGAAGAGCCCCGAGTTGGTCGCAAACACCTCACTCTGCGCGACCCGGCAGGTCGAGCCGTACCCACGTAAGGAGGAGGGCCGTGTGACGACGGGCGTCTCAGGCATCCACCGGGGGTGTCAAGGGCCCGCCAAGACGCATGACCGCTTGCCGCACCGCGTCAGGACTGGGATCGTGAAGCGCACCCTCCGGCGCTGGCCCCGGGCCGCAGATCACGCTGACGAGGCCCTGCTGACATGGCACGGCGAGGTCGGCGACGTAGGAGCGCTCATCATCGCGGATCAGATACGCACGCTCCGGGAAGAACCCGCTCTCCTTGAGCGTCACATAGAGGCCATCGGCGCCGGAGAGGTAGAGATCATTGATCTCGTTGGCAGCGGAGAACCGGTCCCAGGTCGTGGCGATGAAGCTGACGCGGCGCCAGCGCAGGCTGGGGATCGGTGGCTCGCGGCGGATCAGAGGGCCGATCTGCAGCTTGTAGTAGCGCTCTTCGGCACGCGGGTGGTCGGCGGCTTCAGGAAAGAGGTCACGGCGTAACACCAGCTCGTGGCCCCGAAGCTCCGCATACCAGTGGATGGCCCACTTCTCATCGGCAAAAGCCGCGGTGAAGTAGAAGGCCAAGACTGCGGCATCGGTGACGCACTCCGGGGCATGACGTACCGGTACCCGGTACCAGCCCTCATCGCGCGCCAGGTGAAAATCTCGAGGGTCGGTCATCACGCCGACCAAGACCCGATCGGCTGCGTGAAACATGCCTCCACCTCCGGTGATCAACTAAGCTGAGTATAGGTCATAGGCGCCGCGCGTCAACCGGCGTATGGGAGTACGATCCGATTGACAATGTATGGGCCATGCTACCATAGGGTATGAGTCTCGATCCGAAAGGGGAGTGAGCACATGAAGATCCATCACGTCGCGATTGCGGTGCACAGCTTGGAGGAGGCGCTCAGCTTCTATCGCGATGCCCTGGGAGCCGAGGTCGGCGCACGGCATGAGGTTCCGGCAGAGGGGGTCGAGATCGCCTTCCTGCCTATGGGTGATGCCGAGATCGAACTGCTCCAGCCGCTTGACCCGGACAATGCCATCGGGCGCTATCTGGAGAAGCGGGGCGAGGGCATCCACCATATCTGCTTGTTGGTCGACGATATCGAGACCAGCGTCGAGCAACTGGCAGCCGCAGGCGCGCGCATGGCCTCGGAGATCCGCAGCCACGAGGACGGCACACGCTACGCCTTCGTGCACCCCAAGAGTGCCCATGGCGTGTTGGTAGAACTCTACGAGAAACCGCAGGCGTAAACCGGTCAGCGGGCTGTCAACGCCCCGCCCTGTCCTACGGTCGACAGAAGAGCGGATCTTGCGTGAGCCGGTCTAGGCAGCTCATGCAAGATCCGCGAGGTAACTTGCGAAATCGATCAGGCGCCCAGCAGCTGTCGCGCGAACGTTGCAGCGCGGCTGGCGTCAGGGGCGTAACCATCGGCACCAATCTCGTCGGCATAGGCCTGCGTGACCGGCGCCCCACCGATCATCACCTTGACGGCGTCACGAATACCCGCTTCCTCGAGCGCATCCACGGTGTTCTTCATGTTCGGCATCGTCGTCGTCAACAGCGCCGACATCGCGATCACGTGGGCGCCCTGATTCTTGACCGCATCCACGAACTGCTCCGGGGAGACATCCGTGCCCAGGTCGAGAATCTCAAACCCGGCGCCCTCCAACATCATGCAGACGAGGTTCTTGCCGATGTCGTGCAGGTCACCCTTGACCGTGCCGGCAGCCACCTTGCCCACGGGCTTCACGTCGGCATCGATCAATTTGGGCTTCAGAATCGCCAATCCGGCCTTCATCGCACGGGCGGCAATGAGCATCTCGGGGACGAAGTACTCGCCCTCCTCGAAGAGGCGTCCCACCTCAGCCATCGCCTTGATGAGTCCCTCGTTGAGAATCTCTGGAGCGGAGATACCCTCTGCCAGGGCTGCATTCACCGTATCCTCCACCAAATGCATATCCCCGTCCATGATGCCTGTACGAATGACCTCTAGCTTGTTCTCCATACCGCTTCCTCCTTAGGGCCGATGTGTTTTCGACGAGCCAGCACTAGCTGGCTATTATAGTGCAAAAGGATCCAAGTCCAAACTCAACATCTCAACAGCCGACAGATATCGTACCGCCGGTTGGCGTGCACGCAAGTGCGCCATGGGCGCCGGCATCATCCGATACGGTGAGTAGGGCGCGGCAGCGCCGGATGGAACGCCGCTACGTCGGAGATCTCGCACGTGACCTCGAGCGCCTGTGCGGTGCTGCCCACCACCTCATCCACCAAGCTGTGCAGCAAGGTCGCCTGCGCCTCGACCCGAGCATTGATCAACAACTCGACCTCTGCCCCCTCCATCGCGGGGAGCTCAGATGCCCAGTCGCCGGCACGCAGGGTCGGGAAGCTGATCTTCACCTCACTGTCACCGCCTCGAATGTGAAACTTCAGGTGCCCGATCGTCAGGGCCTGCTGCTCGAGGGCCGCCAAGAGCCTGCTAATAAAGGCCTGGACGACAGCGCGGCTCTGACCGCTAACACCGCGGAAGATCACCCGCTCATCGAGCCAGGCCAGTTCGGCCTCACCGGCTCCGTAGCGCTCATAGTCAATCTCCAGCGACGTCTCAGGCGGCGCAGCCAGCCCGGCATCAAGAGCCGCGACCCATCCGGCCACCTCCTCAGGCGCCAGCGAGTTCTGCAGGCGTACCGTCGCGTGGGGAAAGCGCCGCCGAGCGAGCGCCGGCACCTCAGCCTCGGCCTCAGGTGTCAGCAGGTCGCGCTTGTTGATGATCAGCATCCCCGCCTCCTCGATCTGCTTGTCGAAGAGGTAGACCACGTCCTCGCTAAAGGGCATCGGCTGCCCCAGCAGGCGCCGTCGCAGGAGTCGGGCATCGGCAAAGACCGAGAAGCTGGTCGGACGAGGCGTCCCCACGCCGCCTACCTGCAGCAGCGGCTTCACGACGGTCGCGACGATGTCGGCACACGACCCCACCGACTCGGCGAAGATCACATCCGGCGCAGCCGACTCCACCAGCTGTGCCAGCTGCGCATCGAGATCGGCGTAGTTGCAGCAGAAGCACCCTCCCGTCACCTCAACCGCCGGGACCGCCTCGCTCCGAAAGAACGCCGTATCGACCAGGTAGCGTCCCTGATCATTGGTCACGACCCCCACGCGCTTACCCTGTGCCATCAACTGCTTGACGGCGCCGATGATCGCCGTCGTCTTGCCGCTGCCCAGGAAACCACCGACGATGTGCAGATCCACGCTATCCCTCGAGGCGCCGCTTGATCTCTTCGACCAGTTCGCGGTTGCTGGGAATCAGCGACGAATAGGTGAGTTCGCCATTGATGTAGATACTCGGCAAGTTCTTCACGCCCATCTTCACCACCCGGGCGACGTTCTCGCGCTCGGTAAACTTGTACTCGACCATCTCCACACGCTCACCTAACTCCTCCGTGGCGCGCCGTGCAGCATCCTTCATATAGCCGCAGGCAGCGCACGTGTCCGAGTCCAGGGTGAAGACCTCAACCAGGGGCTTGTCCAGATGCGGGTAGTCCGGCAGATGAACCGCATCCAGATCGAGGGCCTGTGCCTGATAGTTGGCGAGCATAGCTTGCGTGCTCTCAGGATCCCTGACCGCCTGCACGACGCCCACCACATTTTCAACAGGCACATCGTAGGGCATGTCACAGCCGGGGGCGAGGATGAAATTATGGGTGTCGATCGTGTCCAGCAGATCCACCACGAACTTCATGTTGTCCTGCTGGTTGCCCAGGAGCATATGCGTGGTCAGGGGGATGTTGCCCCCCATCGTGATGTTGTAGCGATCCGTCACCTCCTTGGCTGTCGCCAGGTCGATGTTCTCATCAATGGAGATCGAATCAGGTGCCGTCTTGCACATGACCTCGATGTTCTTGGTCGCGTCACCGCAGACGAAGAAGGAGGAGAAGACGCCCCGTTCCCTGATGGCCCTGAAGATGTCCTCATAGGGCGCCGACAGGAGCTTTTCGAAGTGACGCGGGGAGATCTGCGAGACCAGGGGATCCACAATCGCCACCACATCCATCCCCGCCTCGATGTACAGCTCCGCCATACGCAGCACCACGTCGCGGCAATAGGCCAGCAACTGATCCAGATAGGCGGGCTGATCGTACATATCCATGAAGATCTCGGTGCCGCGAAGGTGTGAAGCCAGGGTGAAGACACCGGTCACCAACCCGTAGAGCGCCGTCGTCTCTCCCACCTCATCCTTCATCCTGCGCATCGCCTCCAGGACGATGGGCAGTCGACCATCGGTGGGCTCCGGCAGGCGATCCGGGATCTCCGGATCCGTCGCCAACGGATGCGAGGCCACCGTTGGGGGCGCCTTGTCGGCCCACAGGAGGTCACAGCCGAGAATCTCGGCCTCAATCTGAAGATCGAACACGACCGGCTGCCCGTCCGGGTCATAGGTGCGGTTGACCGTCAGGAGAGCCTCGACAAGTTTGTCCACATCGGTCAGCAGCTCCCGACCGGAGGTCCCCACCAAACTTCCTGCGTGGACGCCGGCAAAGGGCACCCATGCCACCCGCTCCGTCGCCTCGTGCCTGAGCGTACTCAGTAACAGATCCTTGCCCGAGACCTTAGCTCGCTTCGACATCACAGTATCCCCCTTGTTGAACGGTATGCACGACGAAAGAGACTCATCGGAAACGCATTAAACACCAATTCTACCGAACAACAACCCGATTTGACAGATCCCACGAATCTGGTATAAAAGTCCATAATGGGATGCGGCATAATCCTGAGTCGGACAGCGCCTGGATTTGCTTGGTCAGAGATCCGGGCGTTTTGTGTGCGAGGATGAGCCCCAAACCCAGCATCCAGTAATACGTGATGTTGAAAGGGAGTGAATACTGATGAACGAACGAGAAGTTGGAGTTGTGAAGTGGTTTAACGCTGCCAAGGGATACGGCTTCATCTCCCGCGAGGGCAATGATGACGTCTTTGTGCACTACTCGGCGATCCAGTCCGATGGGTTCCGCAAGCTGGTCGAAGGCCAGCAGGTCGAGTTCTCCCTAGAGGAGACCGATAAGGGCCTTCAGGCAAGCAACGTCGTCGCACTGTAACACCTCGCGACCCCAAGACGTAGTATAGCAAAGAGCCGTCTGGCTGATCCGGACGGCTTTTTGCATGGGGCGCCTTCCGCGAAGCCGGATGAGCCCCACCCAACGCAGCGCGGGCGCCGACCGCCCGAAGCCGCACCGCGCAATGGCCGGCTAGCCTGAAGGTCTGGTGCGGTCGCCCCGGCGTCGCCTTGACGGGCCAACTGCTGAAGCTATAATCCCAGCCAACGTACGATCCGTGAGTCACGGTGCGATCCTCTGGAGAGGGGCCATAGACGAATGAAGAGCATCTTTGAGAGCCTGCGCAAGACGCGTAACTCCGTCTTCGGTCAGATCGTGAATCTGCTTGGCGCAGGCGAGATCAGCGAGGAGACCTGGGAGGATGTCGAGGCCCTCCTCATCCAGGGCGACGTCGGGGTTGAGACGACGTTGGCCCTGATTGAGCGTCTGCGCGCGCGGGTAGAGGCCGAGGGGCTCTATCGCGCCCAGGACTTGCAGCGCATCCTCCACGAGGAGATCCGTGCTCTGTTGCCCGATGCCGGGCCGATGAATCTCGATTGGCCCTTCGCGGTGATCCTGATCGTGGGCGTCAATGGTTCCGGCAAGACCACCAGCATCGGCAAGCTCGCCGCACACTACACATCGCAGGGCAAGAAGGTCGTCCTTGCCGCAGCCGACACCTTCCGCGCTGCGGCGATGGATCAACTCAAGGTCTGGGGAGATCGGGTGGGCGTGCCCGTCGTCGTCGGGCCTGAAGGCGGCGACCCCAGTGCCGTCGCCTTTGATGCTATCCGCTATGCCCAAGCACACCACGCCGATATGCTGATCGTGGACACGGCGGGACGGTTGCATACCCAACATAACCTGATGTCGGAGCTGGAGAAGATCCAGCGGGTGATCGCCCGACGTGTAGCGTGGGCGCCCCACGAGACCCTGTTGGTCCTGGACGCCGCCACAGGGCAGAACGGCATGATTCAGGCACAGCAGTTCTTTGAGGCAGTGAAGGTCACCGGTATTGTCTTGGCCAAGCTGGATGGAAGCTCCAAGGGCGGCATGGTCCTCTCGATCGGTCACCAGCTGAACCTGCCGGTACGCTTTGTGGGGACCGGCGAGAAGCGCGAGGATCTGGCCCCGTTTGACCCCCAGATCTTCGTCGATGGATTACTCGGGGCCCAGTCCTAACGTACCCATCTGAGGATGTCGGTGACGTCGATCAGGCGACATCCATTATGTCATGCAGAGAATGGAGCAATACGATGAGCGAGCTAACCGACCGGCTGGATTCCCTGGCTACCCGTGTGGATGCCATCTGGAGGCGTCTTTGACTTACCTCAACGTCTTGAGGAGCTGGCAGAGCTAGAACAGCAAAGCGCGGACCCGGATCTCTGGAACGACCCTGATCGTGCACGCCAGTTGATGCGGCGGCTCTCCACGACCCAGGACGAGATAAGTTACTGGACCCACCTCCGTCAGGAGGTCAGCGATGCGGTCGAACTCGCGTCGATGGACGATGAGGAGATGGCGGCTGATCTTGCGAAGGAAGCCGAACGGCTGGCACGCGAGTTGGATCGCGCCGAGTTTCGCCTGATGCTCTCGGGCGATTACGATCGCGGTGATGCGATCCTCGCGATTCATGCGGGCGCAGGGGGTACCGACTCTCAGGATTGGGCCAACATGCTGCTGCGGATGTACCTGCGTTGGGCCGAACAGCGAGGCTTCAAGACCGAAGTCCTGGATATGATGGAGGGCGATGGAGCCGGTATCAAGAGTGTCACCGTGGGCGTCAGCGGCAGCTATGCCTACGGCTACCTCCGGTCGGAGCGTGGCGTCCACCGGCTGGTCCGTCTCTCGCCCTTCGATGCGGCCCATCGCCGCCACACATCGTTTGCCCTCGTCGAGGTCTGGCCCGATCTGGCAGATGACGAGGAGGTTGAGATCAACCCGACCGACCTGCAGATCGACACCTTCCGGGCCTCATCGGCGGGCGGGCAACATATGCAGAAGAACGAGACGGCGGTCCGGATCACGCACATCCCGTCCGGCATCATCGTGGCCTGTCAAAACGAGCGATCGCAAACGCAGAACCGGGAGACGGCGCTGCGCATCATCAAGGCTCGCCTTATCCAGATCCAGGAGGAGGAACGACAGAAGCAGATTGACGATCTACGAGGAGAGCATGTCGAAGCGGGCTGGGGCAACCAGATTCGCTCTTACGTGCTGCATCCGTATCAGATGGTGAAGGATCATCGCACGGATCATGAGACCGGCAACATACAGGCCGTGCTGGATGGCCTTCTCGATCCCTTTATGGAAGCCTACCTGCGCCACACGGTGGGCAGGACATAAGGGGTCATCCGACTGCAGCGACCGGCGAGTGATGTAGCCTGAGCGTACTCAGCAGATCGAGTCATCTCAGGTCCAAATCGGGCAGCTCAGTGACACCTGGAGGCGACTATGGCAGGGCAGCAACCGAAATCAACGGCTGGCTCAAGCAAGAGTAAGACACCCGGCACCTCAAGACCCGCACCATCGACATCGGATCGCGTCCTCTCGTCCCGCATCTCCTCGACCCCATCCGGACCCAAGACGGGACAGACGGTATCCAAGACGCCGCAAGGGCCCACCCCTGCGTCCGCCTCAGCGCCCCAGAGCAGCGACGTCGCAGCACG
>JAXGUU010000112.1:0-10792 GCA_040774145.1 Anaerolineae bacterium | reverse complement strand
CTTCAACGACGCACCCGCGCGCGCGCACGTATTTTCACAGCCCCTACGCCTCTACACCACCAACCGACAGAACAAACACCGGCCGGGACTCCGATTCGGCGGACACAAGCGACTGGGGGGACGCGGAAAGCTCGGAGCGCTCCGCCCCCATCACCGGCACAGTGAAGAAGAAGGTCGCTCCCTCACCCTCGATCCCTTGAGACTCGACGCTGATCGTGCCGCCGTGCATCTCGACCAAGCGGCGGCTGATCGCCAGTCCCAGGCCCAGACCGCCGTAGCCACGGGCTGCCGTGCGCTCGGATTGGCGGAACTCGTCGAAGATCATCTCCTGTTCTTCAGGCGGCACACCAATGCCCGTGTCCTTCACTGACACGCGGAGGTAGCCGCGCTCCGTCTCGCCCGCAAGGCCTCCCCCCTGACCATCGACGAGTTCAATCTTGAACCGCACCTCGCCCTGGGACGTGAAGCGAAAGGCGTTGCTGATCAAATTGAGCGCAACCTGCCGTAAGCGGGTACGGTCTCCCCAGACCCGGGGCAGCTGATCCGGGATCTCGGCGGACCACGAAAGTCCCTTGTCCGAGGCCATCTGCTGTCCGATCAAGGTGACGACCTCCAGCGCCTGGTGCAAATCGAGCGGCTCTCGGACGAGGCGCAACTGCCCTACCTGACTGCTGGCCAGATCCAACACATCGCGAATCAGCCCATCGAGGTGTTGCGCGCTCGCGTGAATGCGCGTCATCTCCTCGTGGTCACCGCGCTCCTTCCAGAGCAGCATCTCACTCACACTCACAATGACGTTGAGGGGCGTACGCAGTTCATGGCTCACCGTCGAGAGGAAGCGGCTCTTCAGACGATCAGCCTCCTCGGCTCGCTGCCGTGCGCGTACTGCCTCATCGTAGAGAAGGATGCCGAAAAGCGCGTCACTGATGTAGCTGCGCAGGAGGTCATAGACCGTGCTCTCAGGCGGCTGGTCCTCAAAGACGATCCCCCGAGGGCCCACGCCGAAGACCACAAAGCCGAACTGCTCGGCGCGTACGTAGAGCGAGGCCGCGATCAGGTTATAGGGTTCCTCGCGTTCCAGGTTCGCCAGGATGTTGGGAGGCAGGAGATCCTGTGCCCAATAACGCAGGCCATCCGGCGGCAGGAGGATCTTCCCATGCGTGTCACTGCCGACGCAGAGCTTGGCCCAACCGGCTTGGTCGTCCGGCTCCTCGAAGAGCGCTACATAGCATCGCTCAATACCCAGTTTGGGCAGCTCGTTCTCCAGGGTCTCACCGAGTTCATCGATGTCGATCACCGTCGTCAACGTGTGGCCCGTCCGGAACAGAATTCCGGCCTGCCGTCCTAGGTCAAACTGGGAAGCTGCCGCTGCGCTCTGGAGCACCTGACCCACCACAACGCGACCTTGAGCGATCAGGTCCTCAACTCGTGCCAGCGACGTCATCGCTGCCATCGATGCCGTGCTCAACATCCCCATCCCATCGGCGAGCGCGGCCCGCCGCAGAACGGAGAGTACGTCATGGAAAGCGTCGATGTTCCGACCTTCCCTCAACAGCGTCTGCAATGTCCGGCGAAGACAGACCAGGAACTGCACAGAGCCATCCTGTGTTAGGTCGCCGACGAGACAGTCGAAAAGCTCGCTCGCCCATGTCTCTGAGACGGGGGCATCGGGTAGCAGCTCGACGGAACCGTCGCGCGCGTCAATCGCTGCGACCATGTCGGTCACCACCGCGTCGCGCCGAGCGAGCAGCGCGGCACCAACGTCCCCTATCGCAACAGCCGCACGATCCGGATCAGCGGAAAACCTCGGCACCTGCCCGTCGAACACGGAAGCTCGCGCCACCAAGCCACTTTGGCATCCACATGACTCGCGGATGACCAGTCGGGCCGGCACGTCGAGCTCCAGGGGGACCGAGTCTCCACGCATCTGTCTCACCAGCAAGTCAACCGCCTGCCGCCCCACCTCATCAAAGGGCACGTGGGTGGTCGTCAGCGAAGGGATAAGGCCGGCCAAGTGAGGGAAGTTGTCAAACCCGGTAAGGGCGATCTGCTCCGGCACATGGTAACCGTGCATGTGCAGCCAGTCCAGCGCCTGATGCGCCAGATTCGAGCTCGTGCCGACGATGGCGTCGACGCTGTGAGGAAGTGTATCGCCAAAGCCCGCCAGGAACCGCCCTATCGCAACGCGGTTATCCCAGGACTCACTGGGTGGTGTGACTAGGCTTGGATCGAGGGGGAGTCCGTGATCCTCAAGGGCCTCGACGTAGGCACGGTAGCGCTCGCGCGCACCACGGTGGGTCAACGGACCACGCAGAAAGGCGATACGCTGATAGCCGTGGACCTCGATCAGGTGATCGACGACCTCGCGCATCCCCCGATAGCTGTCGACCAACAGGCTCGGCACGCCCGGCATACGCATCTGAAGGCTCACGATGGGCAGGCCCTCGAGCTGCCGGCAGAACGTCTGCATCCCCTCAAGGCCGACATACAGACCCAGTCCACTGGTCAACAACAGGATACCGTCGAGACGTTCGGCGCTGATCAGGTCGTAGATAGCATTGGCCTGTTCCTCAAACCCCGCCGGGGAGTGCAGGGCTTCGCCCACAAAGGTGATAACATTCAGATCCGCCGCCCGCGCCGCCTCCGTCGCACTCAGCCAGATATCGTAGTCAGGGCGGCGAAAGCCCCGCATCACGATCCCGATCGTAGGTCGGGCCGAGGGACAGCTGTCGACATCGGGGAGCGGCGTGTGAAGGCTATCCATAGAGCTCATCGAAGACCAGCTGCAGATCACGCCGCAGGTCTTCATCCAGAGGCCTCGCCGGCCCACGCACCACGCTGCTCCGGATGACGCCGCGCCGTCTCAGAATCTCCTTGTGGACGCCGTAAAACGCTCCCCATCCTTGGCCTGCGAGACGATTGATCGGCTCGATGCGTTCGTAGAAGGTGCGCCACGCCTGAGCTTCATCACCCGCGCGATAGCTCTCCCACAGGGCAACGAAAGCCTCCGGACAGCTACAACCCGGCATCGTGCCTTGGGAACCGCGACGTAGCTCCTCGATGATGTAGCTCCCTCCCGCACCGCCGAAGACTGTCAGCAGGTCACCGGCGACGGTCACCGCCTCCGCCACCATCGCCGGAGTCGGATGACTTTCAACCTTAATGTAACGCACACTCGGGCACGCCTCCGCCATACGCTTGGCGACGTTCGCTGCAACGTGAGGCTGCGAGACATCCTGGATGAAGATAGGCAGATCAACAGCCTTGCCCACGGCGCGATAGGTATCGATCCACGCCTCCGCGCCCGCCTCGGGTGCCGGCGGGATGATCATCACCGCATCCGCACCGTTGGCCTGAGCCTCACGACTGTTGATCACAGTCACAAAGGTGCTTTCCCCACCCGAATTCACCACCAACGGCACACGTCCGGCGACACGATCCGCGACCGTGCGAGTCACAAGACCTCTCTCGGCCTCGGTGAGCTTCATCACCTCACTGCCCAAAGCGATCCCCACGCCGTGAACGCCGGCTGCCACCTGAAAGTCCACCAAGCTCTGAAGGCTATCTACATCGACGCGTTCCTGAGCGTCGAACGGCGTCAGAAGGATAGGGACAACGCCCTGTAGAGCCTGCATCATCATCGTCGGTTCCCTCCTATTGAGCGAACGCCACACCATGCCACAACCATGCCACAATGTCATAGTATTCGGACTTTTCCCGAGGACAAGTCCGGGCGAGGCACGTAGGCACCGCCTCGGATGGACAATGTGCGACTCAGCAGTACAATTTCGGTGATCCTGAGGGTTGTCGCACACGATGAAGAGAGACAAGGAGTCGGCTATGCCCCTAACCAAGATCGTCTGTACACTCGGTCCGGCAACAGAAGATCCCGATGTGCTCCGCGCGATGGTCCGGGCGGGCATGACCGTGGCCCGGCTGAACTTCTCCCACGGCACCACCGACGAGAAACGCCGCACAGCGGACATGGTCCGGAAAGTCGCGAACGAGGAGGGGCGGCACGTCGCCCTGATGGGCGATCTACAGGGCCCCAAGATCAGGATCGGCAAGCTGCCGGCGGTGGGCGTGCTGCTCGTCAAGGATGACGAAGTGACCTTAGCCGTTGAGCCGACAGGGGCGTCTCAGCGCGAGATCCCTTTCCCGCATCCCGAGATCATCGAGGATGTCGAGCCGGGTGATCGACTGCTGCTGGACGACGGCGCCCTGGAACTCGTCGCTACGGCGATAGCGCCCAACCGCCTGACATGCCGGGTGGTAGTCGGCGGTCTACTCACCTCACACAAGGGCGTCAATCTGCCCGGTGTCAACCTGCATATCGAAGCGTTGACTGAGAAGGATCAGGAAGACGCCCTGACAGCGCTGGAACTCAACCTAGACTACCTCGCCCTCTCCTTCGTCCGACAGGCTGCCGATGTCCAGACACTCCGCGACTTCCTGCTCGCGCACATCGATGGTCCAATGGATCGGCATGTTGGTGAGGATCCGCACCAGATCCCGGGACTGGTGGCCAAAATCGAAAAACCCGAGGCCCTCGATGACCTCGAAGCCATCGTCCGCGTCTCCGATGGCCTGATGGTGGCGCGCGGGGACCTGGGTGTGGAGATCGCCCCCGAACGCGTCCCCCTCGTGCAGAAGCACATGATTCACCTGTGTAACTCGCTGGGCAAGCCCGTTATCACAGCGACCCAGATGTTGCAGTCGATGATTGATCTGCCGCGCCCGACCCGGGCAGAAGCCTCTGACGTGGCCAACGCGATTCTGGATGGCAGCGATGCCGTGATGCTCTCGGGCGAGACGTCGATCGGCAAGTATCCGGTTGAAACGGTGCAGATGATGGCCCGCATCGCCGAGATTATCGAGGGCGCGGAGGACTTCCCCTACAACCACCTTCTCGAGTTGCCCACCGACGACGGTCACAAGTCCGAGGCGGAGATGATCACCACCGCCATCAGCAGTGCGACGGTAGCCCTCTCAAGGACCCCCAGGGTGGCAGCGATCCTCTGCTCGACGGAGTCCGGGCGCACAGCGCGCATCGTGGCGCGCCACCGCCCCAGAGTCTCGTTGCTCGGCATCACGCCGTTTGCTTCCACCGCACGGCGCATGCAGCTGATGTGGGGTGTGGTGCCGCTGGTGGTCAAGGCCTTCAGAACCACGGACGAGATGATCCAGACGATGGTCTACGCAGCCTACGAACAGCGTTGCGTGGAGGTGGGTGACAACGTGATCCTGACCGCAGGTATCCCCCTGGAAGTCCACGGGGTCACAAATATGGTGAAAATCCACACCGTTCGCGCGACCGACGTCAGCTAGGCAAAGAAATGGCACCGGGACACAGATCCCGGTGCTCATCGACTGAGGATAGATCCAAATCCGCTAAGCCTGAACCGCGGCCTCCGGCTCGGTCGCCGGTTCGACCTCGCGGTCGATGACGGGTTCGACGACGGTGCTGCCCTGTGACACACCACAATAGGGGCAGATGTTCCAGTCGAGGGCGAGCACGGCATCGCAAGCCACACACTTCTTGCGCAGGTGAGTATGGCAGTAAGGGCAATAGATGAAATCATTCTGCACCTTGGCGCCACAACCGGGGCAGACCTCCGGCTCCTCAATCGCCTGCAGGAGCGCCTCCTGTTCCAACGCATGCTCATAGGCTTCGGCAAGGGTCTCACGGGGTCGGATGAGGAAGTAGACAATCAGCCCGGGCAAGGTGAGGACCGCCACCATAAAGGTCGCCATAATCTGCACGACGATATCGCGGGTGCGGGCGCGAATATCCCGAAAGGTCCAGAGGACCATACCCAGCCACAGGCTGGTGAAGAAAACCGCGGTGACCAACACAAGGATCGTCACCACCTGCGGCAGGATCTCTAGAAGTTGGTCAATGATCATGGTCCTACAGCTCCTTTAGACGCATCGCGACGGCGATGATGGTGGTTGAGCAAGATGTTATGTGCCTCACGCCAGCTCAGGCGCGGGCATTATACCATTGCCAATAGGGGAGGCAAGCTGATGAGCTATATCACCGTGAAAGAGATGCCGGTCGACGAACGCCCCCGAGAACGTCTGATGCGCGTCGGTCCTCAAGCCCTATCCACCGCGGAGTTATTGGCCATCATCCTGCGTGTCGGCGTTGGGGGCGAGAACGTCCTGACGATGGCGCAACGGATTCTGGCAACCTACGAGGGACTTGGGGGCATCGCCCGCGCCGACTTCGCACAGCTTGCCGCCGAGCACGGCCTTGGGCCGGCAAAGACCGCTCAGATCCTTGCTGCGCTCGAGTTAGGCCGCCGGCTGATGGCGGAAAGCCCGGAGGAGCGCTGGCAGATCCGGGCGCCAAGCGATGCAGCCCATATCCTGATGCCAAAGCTCAGCTTTCAGCAGCAAGAGCACTTTGCCATCCTCTATCTGGACACGCGCAATCGCGTCTCCGATCAGGAAGTGCTCTACGTCGGCAGTCTCAACACCTCACTGGTCCGGGTCGCCGAAGTCTTCCGCGGGGCCGTCAGGCGCAACTGTGCGGCCCTGATCGTGGCCCACAACCATCCATCAGGGGACCCCAATCCCTCGCCGGAGGACGTGTCACTCACACGGCGTCTGGTGGACGCGGGCAAGCTGCTCGAGGTCGACGTCTTGGATCACCTTGTGATTGGCCACAACCGCTACGTCAGCTTGCGCGAGCGCTCGCTCGGATTCGAGTCAGCGTAGCTGGGCATGAGCGGATAGCGTACCCGGAAGATCGTCCCTTCTCCGGGGTGTGAGGTGAACGAGACCTCCCCCTCCAGATAGCGCTCCGTCAGCAGCTTCACGCTGTACGTACCCAATCCACGTCCGCGGCCTTTGGTCGTGAAGGAGCGCTGAAAGACCTGTCTCTGCACAGATTCGGGCATTACGGCATGATTGTGGACCCAGAACTCGATCATCTCAGCATCAGCGGGGGACGACACCGTCCCGCTGCTCAGGGATCGACATTCTACGGTCACCGTCGAACCGGGATCATCCGCCTCCAGGGCGTTACGGATCAGATTGTCGAGGACACGACGCATTTTCACCGGATCGGTGACGAACGTCACATCCTCGCTCTCTGGGCTGACCCACAAGAGGTGGTCGTGGGCCAGATTGCGATCGAGATAGGACTCTACGAGCTCCTGCATCAGGTCCAGTGACCGCACCGCACGGGGACGCAGAATCAGCTCACGGCTCTCCATATCTGTGAGATCGCGCTGGGCCTGGATCTCCTGGGTCAGCCGTTGTACAGCCTTCTGCGTCACCTGCAGCAGCTGCGCCTTCTCCTCCCCTTCGACCTCATCTATGAGGTCAACCGCAATACGCAGTTTCTGGACCGTGTTGAGAATATCGTGAAAGAAGATGCGCTCGAGCGCCTGACGGCGCTTCTCGTGGCTGATGTCGATCATCGTCAGCACGGTGAAGGCATGTCCCTCAGCCGAGAAAGCGCGCGACGTGATTCGCAGATCGAGGGCCGGAGGCGACTCTGTCGTTCCCCGTACAATGCGCAGTTCCTCGTCCAGCACCACCTGCTCCTCAGAGGACTCGACGATGGCCCGCGCCGCCCCACAATAGTGACAGAAGGGAGAGGTGCCACAGCCCCCCTCACCCACCTCGGCATAGACACAGCCCAAGGCCTCACCGGGACGCGCGCCGATCAGGTCGCGCCTATCCTCTACCCCGACGAGATCCGCCGCCGCCTGATTGGCATAGACGATCTGCCGGTAATCATTGACGATCATCACGGGAACAGACAGCGCCGTCAGCGCTGCATCCAGAACCTCAAGGTCCGCGAAATAGGCCACGTGCCGGCGAAGCTCCTGCTTCGTCGCACGGGTCAATGAAGCCAACTCAACCGCCGACATCTCTCTCAGAGCTATGATGCCCCCCTTCCCCACACCCCGCATCCACCGGGGCGATGGCCCCGTAACCTACGCAGGATCCACGAGCCACTCAGGGTGTGCGCTCTCTACCTCGGTCAGCATATCGCCAAAGATGGCGGGTCCGTGGGGCGCCAACTCCCTCAGCATCCGGAGCGCCATCTGCCGGATCTCCCACTGCGCCTCGGGCGTGATCCGCAGCCTGAAGAAGTGGCGCAGTTCACGGAAGTTCATCGTCACGACGATCCGCGTAGTCGCCGCATTGGGCAGCACAAAGCGGGCATCCTCCTTACGTACGCCACGGGCACGCAGCTTGCGGTAAGTCGCCTCGACCTGCCCGCGGAACGCATCCCAGATAGCGCCGGCCTCTTCGTCCTTGGCGATGGCGTCCGGAACGACAAACTCCGGCGCCGACATATCAACGTATCGCTGGCTCTCCTGGCTGTAGGAGGCCAGACGATGGCGCACCAGCTGGTGCGAACATGCACGGCTGATGCCTGAGATCTCAAAGGTAGCGCTGGCGTGCTCGATGATGCTTTCGTGCCCCTCACGCAGTCGGGCGCGCAGAAACGCAGCAGAGTTCCCGCGATTCTCACTCCGGTAGCAAACACGTCCCGCGTGCTCGATCAGCTCCTCTGCGGTGCCGTCGCCGCGGAGATAGCGTGTGATCGCAATTAACTCGACGTCCATTTTGGGATCCCTTTCTCTATGCCTGACCAAGGGCCTCAGCGCGTTCAGACATCTCAGCCCGTAGCTTTTCCGAATCTCGCGGGTAGGTTAGATAAAATCCTGAGAAGAGCAACGCGCAGAGGATCCAGGGGAAGGGGATAGTCCAGAGGAGCGCACGGGTGAAGCCCAGTGCATCGGCCAGGCTGCCGGCGATGAAGGCCGCCAGCGCGGCAAAGCCGCTCTCGATGAAGGTGGTCATAGCAAAGGCGGTAGCGCGCAATTCAGGGACCACCACACCCTGCATCATCGGCTCCTTCGCACCCTTACCGGGCCAACTGATCAATAGTGCGGTGAAGAAACAGAGGATGAAGAGGGGCCAGAAGCCCCAGTTTTCCGTTCGAGTGAAGAGAATGTAGGTGAGCGGTATGCCGCTCACGATCGAGACCTGACCGACGATGGTACGTCCGTACTTGGGGTTCCGCATCTCTGCCCAGTCCCCCAACACCCCGCCGATGATGTTGCTGAACGCCGTGCCGATCACGATACCGGCAAACGTCAATGTCGCACTCCCCACGGGATGGGTGAGGGTGATCGCCTCCGTCATCCCACGCACATCAACCAACCAGGAGATCAAGTAGAGCCCCATCACGACCCAGGGCATGCTGCCCGCAAGCCCCTGCGCAATGGCGACCCAGATCGTAGGAATCGTGAGCACTGTCCTCACATCCGACAGCTGCGCTCGGTAGTGTCCGGCAACTTCTGCCGTGATCTTTCCGGCCAACTCCGGTTCGGCACTACCCCGCACGGGCTCCTTGACGAACAGCGCGACGAAGACACCTGAGACTACGCTGAGCCCACCCAACATGAAGAACCCCCAGCGCCACAGCGTAGGCGTAGCCACCATCCCCAGCCCTAACGTGCCGACGATGATCCCCAGCACACCAAAGGACTCAAGCAGTCCCAGAGCTCGTCCACGACGATGAGGAGGAAAGAGGTCAGACATCAGTGAGAAGGTCGCCGGCATCAGGCAACCGAGCCCAATGCCCGACACCGCGCGAATCACCAGCAGCTGTCCAAAGTTCTGCGTCAGTCCACAGGCGAAAGTCCAGAGCCCCCAGATTCCCGTGCCGAAGATGATTACCTGCTTACGCGAGAAGCGATCAGCCGCATAACCCCAGAAGGGCGCGCTGACCGACTGCAGAATGTTGCGAATGGTCCCGATCAGGCCGAGTGCCGTATAATCGAGGCCCCACAGCGACCGAATGGTCGGAAAGAGGACAGACATCGCCTGCCCCTCCCCCTGGTCGATGAAGTAGCCGAAGGCCAAAGCCACAAGCGTCAGGAAGCGCGAACGGTCTTTCTCCGGGGCGGTCTCGGTTGCCATGTCACCTCGTCGCGATCAGGGTGGTTACCGGATGCGATTATGCCACAGCCAAGCTCCTTGTCCAGCGGTCTTGACGCAGCCAGGGGCGACGGCTATAGTGACACCATGATCGACACGGCATCACCCCACGGGCCCGCCACGCAACCTGAGCGGCGCGGGGAGGAGGCCCAGAGCTCCCACACAACTGCGACGGTGCAGCCGGGGCCTTCCCCTAGGACATCTCGCGGTCGCCAGGCTGATCGGCGCCCGGCCCTTGCTGGGCTATGGCCCGGATGCGCTGTCCATGGTTTTCCCCAGAGTCTATCCCCCGCAGCTCGTCTACTATCAGGGCCGCGATGTCTTTGTCGATCGTGCTCACAACCTGTTCCTGGATGGCGCTGTGACGCTGGGCATACCGGGCGGTCTGGCGCACCTATGGTGGATCATCGCCGTGTCTGCGCTGAGCCATTTGGGTCTAGCTCGAACGTATGCGACGCTGGGCGACCTTGACGCCGCTGAAGCAGCCCTCGCACAGGCCCTCGCGCTCGACCCCCATCATCCTGACGTGCTTGCTATCCGGCGCCAACTCCAGACACGCCCCTGAAGCAAGACAGTTCCGCATCTCTCATCCCTCTTCTCATGGGCTCCATATCGGTCATCGCCGGCGGAGGAGTGGGCTCGGTCTCCGCCGGCTATAGGATCGCCGGGACGGCAGGCCAGGGTCTTGCCGGCCCGCCCGGATCGGCGAGCGGCGCCTTCGGCGTGAACAGTGGTTTCTGGGTAGGGAGCAAGCTCACGTCCGCACCTGACCCTTGGGCACACCGAGTCTATCTCCCTCTGGTTCAGGCAGGATCGCCCT
>JAXGUU010000111.1:0-10832 GCA_040774145.1 Anaerolineae bacterium | reverse complement strand
TCCCAGACAGCCGATCCCGCAACGCAGCTTTCTCCTCAAACGGCACAAACGCCGCGTCCAGAGCATGATCCAGCATGCGGTAGATCAGCGGCTTGGTCAATCCCATCTCCCGTGTCGCAACCCAGACCTCATCGGTCAACGTCGTATCACTGATGCTGGGATCATCTGTGTTGAGGGTCACACGAAGCCGCAAGTTCAGCAGGTCGGGCAGGGGATGCCGGCCCAACGCCGGCACGACACCGGTATCGAGGTTGCTCGTGGGACAGACCTCCATGACGATCTGCTGCTCATAGAGCATACGTATCACAGCAGAACTCTCGATCGCTCGCACGCCGTGGCCGATCCGCTGTGGATGCAGGTGCAAAATGGCTCGCCGCACGCTCTCCGCGCCCATCGCTTCACCGGCGTGGACCGTGATGTGCAGCCCGGCATCGAAAGCCCGCTGAAAGGGGGCGATGAAGCGTTCCGGCGGGTAGTTGACCTCATCGCCCGCCAGGTCGATCCCCCGAACCCATGGCCCAAAGGCATCCAGCGCCACGTCGACGATCTCTTCGGCAACGCTTAGGGACTCGTTTCGAGGGATCTGGAGGATCAGGCAGGTCCGTACCCCAGTGGCCTTCTCTGCCGCAACAGTAGCTTCCACAACCCAGTCCACGACCTCGGCAAACGAAAAGCCCTGGACCTGCGCCAAAGCGAGGGGATTGAACCGCAGCTCAAGATAGATCAAATGATCACGGGCCGCGTCGACAATGGCCTCGTGGGTGATCCGTTGGACGACCTCTTTGGAGGTAAAGAACTTGCGCAACAGCTTGAACTTGCCGATGAACCGCTGGAAGCCGGGCGGGTCATCGGTCATCTGCACATAGGGACGAAGTCCCTCGACGTCATAGCTGGGCAAGTCAATACCGTGATCGCGGGCGACTTCCGTCAAGGTCCTGACACGCAACGCACCCTCAAGATGACGGTGTAGATCGATTTTCGGCAGCTGGTGTGCCCACGACCACAGGGGATCCTGACGACGCTGCTGGCGCTCGACGTCTCGTCGGGAGTTCCGCTGCGTCGAGACGTCCCGTGGGGACGTCTCACCGGTCACGACCAGCTTGCCCATCGGCTCCCTCCTCAGCTCACGATCGGCTCGGTCTCCTGTGGCACTTGTATCGGCAAGAGGACGTGGAAGATGCTCCCGCGTCCCACCTCGCTCTCAACCCAAATCTCACCCTTGTGCGCCGCCACTACGCGATTGACGACCGTTAGGCCCAGGCCCAAACCGCCGAAGCGGCGCGTCGAGGATCCGTCAATCTGATAGAAGGTCTCAAAGATCTGGGTCAGGTGCGGTTGTGGAATCCCAATCCCCTGATCGGCAATCACAAGGTGGACGTTGGCACCATCAGCAAGGGCCTCGACTGAGACCCGTCCTCCGCTCGGACTGAATTTCACCGAGTTGTCGACAAGATTGTAGCAGACCTGCCTGATCTTCTCGAGGTCACCGTAGAAGTAGAGCGCCGGATCCACAGGATGAAGATCGATCGCCACAGAGGAACCTGTCGTACGTCGCCGGAAGACCTCCACCAGGTCTTCCAGCAGATCCGCCACCAGGATCTTCTCGTAGGTCAACGAGAGTGTCTGAAGGGGACTCAGCGCCACTGTTCGCTCGACAATAGTCACGATATCGTCCACACGATCACACAACATCTGCAGGGTCTCGCGCTGCTCCGGCAACAGCTCACCCATCTGATCGTCCATCAACAGCTCTAGGTAACCCTTGATCAGGGTCAAAGGGGTGCGCAACTCGTGAGAGACATTCTGCAGGATCTGTCCCTTGAGTTCCGCGAACTCCTGCAGACGTTGATAGGCGCGCTTGAGCTCCTCAGAGGGCGCATCGCCCTTGCCCCAGCCCTCCTGCGCGATCACGATGGACAGAAGTCGACCCAAGACCCGAAAGGCCTCAAGATCCTCCTCCTCCAACGAACGCATGCCGGCGTAACAGAGATCCAGGACCCCGATCTGACGAGCGCGATAGGAGAGCGGCAGGGCCACCTCGGTATGAACTGCGTCGGTGGCCCACGGGGGCAGCGACCGACGCGCGTAAGGATGGGATTCGCGCGCTACCATCATGCGTCGTTCCTGAAGTGCGACCTGCGTCAGCCCCGGCGGAACCAGGGTGCCCGGCGTGATCAGCGGGCCGCCACTCTGCATCCTCAATGTCAAGGGATCGCCCGCACAGACGGCGACCGCATCGAGGTCATACACCTCGCGCATTCGCTCCAGAGCTTCGACAAAGACGTGTTCGCTGGGCACGTCCTTGACCACCATCTCACTGATCTCGGCGATCAACGCCAGGTGCGCCATACCGGTCACCATCCTATCGCGATCCAGATCCTTCGACCGAAGCAGATCACGCGGCGCTCTGACCTTGCCGATCAGACCGCCAGTGACAATCCTTGTACTTCTTCCCACTGCCGCACCAACAGGGGTCATTGCGACCCGGCTTGCTCGAAGCCCGATGCGGCTCAGGAGCCGTCTCACCGGCAGCGCCACCGCCGCTGGCCCTGAACGTCAGCTGTCGCTGTCGCGTCTGGGCAAACGGGGCGCCGGCGGCTTGTCGCTGTCCACCCGCCGTCGACATCTGCGGGATCAGGAAGAGCGAGCGCACGATATGAGACTGAATCGAGGCGAGCATCTCCTGATACATCTCAAAGGCCTCTTTCTGGTACGCCACCAAGGGGTTCTGCTGACCAATGGCGCGCAGTCCGATCCCCTCCCGGAGCATGTCCAGGCTGGTCAAGTGCTGCACCCAATGATCGTCGATCTGGCGCACCATCAGGCGGCGGTCACGGAAGACTCGATGCGCATCGATAACGGCCTGACGCACCTGGGTCTCCAGCTCCTCCGGCAGACGACGGACGGGCTGATCATGCCAGGGAGTGAAATCATCGACCTCCGCCGAGGCCTCAAGCGCTTCCCGAACCCTGCTGTAGAAGGGATCGGACGTCTCGAACAGCGCCCGTACGGGTAGTTCCTGCTGGCGCATCGCGCGGTAGAGGTCCTCTCCCAGACCCTCATTCATCTTCCAGTAGGTCTGCTCAGCCCACGCCACGACACGATCCACCAACGCATCGGTCTCAAGACGCTCAAGGGCCTCCGTGTCAAAGGTCCGCGGGATAGGCAGGAAACGCCGGAGCTCCGCCAACACAGCCTCCGCATCCCCGGCCTCGACGCCGTCCCGGCGCCCCCCGATAACACCGCGCACCTCCGCCTCGAGCATCGACATAAGGTCATCGTGAAGGTCCGGACGACTGAGGACTTTGCGTCGCTCAGCGTAGACGACCTCACGCTGCTTGTTGACGACGTTGTCATATTCCAGAACGTGCTTGCGAATGTCGAAGTTGTAGCCCTCGACGCGCTCCTGGACAGACTCGATAACCCGTCCCAACAGACCGGACTCCAAGGCGTCTTCCTCGAGGCCCGCGCGGTCCATCCACGGCTGCAGGCGTTCGCCGCCGAACCGCCGCATCAACTCGTCCTCGAGCGAGATGAAGAAGCGGCTCGATCCCGGATCACCCTGGCGACCCGCACGGCCCCGCAACTGGTTATCGATGCGGCGCGCCTCATGGCGCTCGGTGCCGATGACGTGCAGACCGCCCTGCATGTAGACACGCTCGCGGTCGGCGCGGCACTGAGCCACCTTCTCGCGCAGGACCTCCATCCAGCGCGTGTCGGAAAGCCCCTCCGCGTCCCCATCACCGTCCTCGCCGGCTGGTAGGTCGCGTGCCGTCTTGAGTGCACGGTCCCAATCCTCCGAACGAATCGCCGTCAGATCAATGCCCTCACGGCGCAGTTGGTCGCGGGCCATGCCCTCGGCGTTACCACCGAGCAGGATATCGACACCACGCCCGGCCATGTTGGTCGCTATCGTGACGGCCCCGGGCTGACCCGCCTGCGCAATGATCAGCGCCTCCTGCTCGTGATACTTAGCATTGAGGACACTGTGCTCTATCCGGCGCCGCTGCAGCTGCTTCGAGAGCCGCTCAGAGGCCTCAATCGCCGTCGTGCCGACCAGGACCGGGCGTCCCGCCTCACAGGCCTGCTGGATCTCATCGATCACTGCGGCGAATTTGGCCTGCTCGGACTTGTAGATCAGGTCGGGTAGGTCAAGACGCCGGTAATAGCGCTCGCCGTCGCCATCGTAGACCATGACCTTGTGATGATCGGACTCGTTCAGCACACCGCCGAACACCACCCTCGCCTCGTCAGTATCCACTTCGTGCGCCTCGAGATCGCCAAAGCGGGCACGATACTCGACGTTGGTCGGCAGGATCACCACATCAAGATCGTAGATCTTGTGCAGCTCCTCGTCCTCCGTCGCAGCGGTACCGGTCATACCCGCTAGCTTCTCGTACATGCGGAAGAAGTTCTGGAAGGTGATCGTGGCATACGTCAGCGACTCGCGGCGGACGTCCACCCCTTCCTTGGCCTCAATAGCCTGGTGCAATCCCTCCGAGTAGCGTCGCCCGAACATCAGGCGTCCGGTGAACTCATCCACGATGATGATCTCACCGTCACGAACCACATATTCCTTATCGCGCTGGAAGAACTCCTTGGCGCGCAGCGCATTGTCCAGATAGGGGAGCATCGCGGCGTGCGCCGGGTCGTAGATGCTCTCACCCTCGGGGATGTGCACCAGCGATTCGACCTTGGCCACGCCATCATCTGTCAGGATCACGATCTGGGAACGCGCGTCGATCTCGTAGTCAACGTCACCCTGTAAGCCGGGCGCCAACCGTGCGAAGCGCTGATAGAGATCCGAGGATTCCTCCGCTGGGCCGGAGATGATCAACGGCGTGCGAGCCTCGTCGATGAGGATGCTGTCCACCTCATCGACGATTGCGTAATGCAGTTCACGCTGCGTGCACTGATCCAGATCGACCACCATATTATCGCGGAGGTAGTCAAATCCGAACTCGTTGTTCGTCCCATAGGTGATGTCGGCGCGGTAGGCCTCACGCCGCGTGATCGGGCGAAGCGCCTGATAGCGGTCATCGTCCGAGTTGTAGTCCGAATCATAGAGGAATGAGGCCTCGTCGGGGCGCCCCGAACCCGACTGAATCACACTCACCCGGACGCCCAACGCCGCATAGAGCGGCCCCATCCACTGCACGCCATACTTAGCCAGATAGTCGTTGGGCGTCACAAGGTGAGCACCTTGCCCCGCCAACGCGTTCAGATAGAGCGGTAGGGTAGCGACCAACGTCTTGCCCTCGCCCGTGCGCATCTCTACGACCTGACCCTGATGCAGGATCATGCCGCCGATCAGCTGGACGTCATAGGGTCGCAGCCCAATCGTGCGCCATGAGGCCTCACGGACCGCCGCGAAGGCCTCCGGCAACAGATCGTCCAAGGTCTCACCGTCTGCCAGGCGGTGTCGGAACTCGTCCGTTTTGGCCTGGAGCGCCTCAGCGGAGAGAGCCCGATAGGTGGGCTCAAGCGCGTTGATCTCCTGGGTCGTCTTCTGCAGGCGTGCGATGGTACGGGCATCGGGATCGCCAAATATCTTCTTGAACAAGCCACCTAGCATTCAAATCTCCAGTACTGACAGTCGCGGTTTCAGCGAGATTATACCATGTGGAAGGTGGCCGACAATCACCTGCGTCCGGCGCACACGCCCTATGCAGGTCCGGGAACCCTTAGCAGGCCCCATCACAGGCACGACAAAGCGCGCGCAGGGTCCGAAGCTGGTGGTGTTTTCAGCGGGGGGCACTTTAGACCCCTACCATGGCTTGGCCCCCCGGCGAGGGGGGAATCCGGGGGACCACCAGCCAAGGAAAGGAGGAGAGGTGCGATGGATTGAAGCAACCATCAGAACCTCATCGACTACAATCATAGCGCCAAACCCTACGAAACCTAGTGACGAATGACCGTGACTCGTGTGACGTAGCTCCCATCGCAGTTTGCACAATGACTTGCAGCTTTTCGGTTCATGGATTTATGCTAAACTAGGGAACGCCACGTTGATGGTGACAATACCTATGCCAATGACACAAATCAGCTGAGGGAGGTCGACAATGAATGCGGAATTGGATCCACGGGAAGAGGAGCGCCGGGTCGAGGCCGAGTGCGATGCATGTGCTGAGGGGGATAAGGTAGAGGCAGAGGTCACCGCCGAGACCGTGAACCTCTCTCAAGCCGGTGCGCAGATGGTCCAGGCCGACAAGGTCTATGTTGAACAGGGCGGCATCGGTCGCGCGGAGGCCCGCTTCATCGACGTCTCGGAAGGTGGTATCGGGATTGCCCAGGGTGAGAACATCAGCATCACCGATGGGGGCGCCGGGATCATCGCCGCGGACAACGTCAAACTGCAGGATACGATGGTGCTCTTCGTCGCCGCCAATGAGATCGAGGGCGACGACGTGACCATCATCTTCGACGTGCGCGCTGCCGCCGTCTTCGCGTTGGTGCTGGGCGCGGTCATCAGCCTCTTCAAGCTGATCAGCCGTCGCCGCGCCTAGCCGGCGAGCGCACCCCACACCGGGAGCCAACGAAAAAGGGCGACGCTTGTAGCGTCGCCCTTCGCCTCGCGAGAAAACAGGCGCTAGGCCTGCGCAGCCTCCACAACCGCGGAGAACGCAGTTGGCTCGTTGACCGCCAGGTCAGCAAGCATCTTGCGATCCAGCGCGACTTCAGCTTCCCTCAGGCTGTGGATCAAGCGGCTATAGGTCGTGCCGTTGTTGCGGGCGGCTGCATTGATGCGGATAATCCATAGACGGCGTAGATCGCGCTTCTTATTACGGCGGTCGCGATAGGCATACGCCATAGACTTCATATACGCTTCATTGGCTCGCCGGAACAACTTACGGCGCGTCCCGAAGAAGCCCTTGGTCTGACGAAGCAGCTTCTTATGGCGACGGCGTGTTACGGTTCCACCTTTGACTCTCACAATTCACCTCAGATGACTAAGAATGCTTGCCCATGTAGGGGGCCAGCCTGCGCACGCGTCTCTCGATCCCCTGATCGTCCACGACATGCACTGTATCGAACATCGCCCGCAGCCGCCGCGTCTTCTTGCGGCGGAAGTGGCTCTTTCCCTGCTTGGTGCGCATCAACTTCCCCTTGCCACCTTTCGAGATGCGAAAGCGCTTGGAAGTCGACTTGTGGGTCCTGATCTTCGGCACTTTATATTCCTCCTGCTAGTTCTTTCTCGGCGCCAACACCATCAGCATCGTCCGCCCATCCATCGTCGGGGCCTGTTCAACCATCGCAATATCGTTTAGCTCAGCCGCGATCTCCTGAAGCTGCTCCAACGCAACCTCGGGATAGGTGATCTCACGGCCACGGAAGCGCACGCGCACCTTGACCTTGTTGCCGTCCTCAAGCCAACCACGCGCGTTCTTGACCTTGAACATCGCATGGTGGTCATTCGTCTTCGGGCGTAGGCGAATTTCCTTGACCTCGACCTGCTTCTGGGACTTGCGCGCCTCGCGATCCTTCTTCGCCTGGGCGTAGAGGAACTTGCCGAAGTCCATCACTCGCGTCACAGGCGGGTCGGAGTTGGGCGCAACCTCCACGAGGTCCAGGCCCGCTTCCTCAGCCAGTCTCAACGCCTGCAATGTAGGCAGGACGCCAAGGTTATTCCCCTCTGCATCGATGACGCGAACTTCCCGAGCACGAATCTGGCTATTGGCACGATACTGCTGCTTGCTGATAGTGATCCCCCTTAGTGTAATATGGGCTGGACATGTGACAGGTACAGACGCGACCGTATGATAACATGAAAATCAACCCTGTCAAACTTCGCATGAGCGCAAAAACCTTGCATGAGCCGCTGCCTACTCCTCCGGCGTCGGCGTCACGGTGGGCGTGGGCGTTGCCTCCACCGGCGTCGACGTCACGGTGGGCGTGGGCGTAGGCATCACCGCCTCCACCGTCGGTGTCACAGTGGGCTCCAGGGTGACCGTCGGTTCCAACGTCGGCGTGGGCGTCTCCGTCGGCGTCTCCGTAGGTGTCGGCTCGAGCGTCGGTGTAGCCTCGAGCGTCGGCGTCGGCGTCGGGCCGAGGACCTGAACCGACTGGCGTGCCTCGAACCGAGCGCCAAGCTGGTTGTAGGCCGACACACGGATGGTGTAGGTCCCCGGCGTGAGCGTCTGCGGGATCTGCCACACGCCCAGGGATCCGCCGCGTACAGGTGACAGATGCGGACCGCTGATCCAGTCCCATCCCTGAGGCTGATTGCCCATGCCGTAGGTCAGCTCATAGCGATCAAAGTCCGGCAGATCAACGGTGCCCCAGATCTCGACCCATTCATAGACCTCCGCGCCCGACTGCGGCGCCGTGATCTCCACAACGGGCGCCTGGTCGGCACTCGTACACTCAGCTTCGGGCGCCATCATCAGGCCATGGTCCGCCGCCCACGCACGCACCCATTCCAGGCCCTGCGGATCCCGTACGCGGCTCTCCACCACCACGGCCCGCGTCACCACGTTCGAGCGGCAGTGTGCGTTCGCCAGTAACCCGCTGTTGGCGTCGATCTCCACCTCCTGGAGCCATCCCTCCTCCGCCCTGGGGGGCAGCGCGTCCATCGAGAAGATCTCCACGCGCTTCTCCGGGCAGGCCGGTGAGGGTTCCGCACCCGTCAACGTGCAGATCTCACGCTCGACAATGCCCGCCGGTCGTGGGAAGGTGTGGACGGGAATCTCCTCGTGCGCCCGTCGCATAAAGGCCTGCCAAATCGGAGCGGCGCCGGATGAACCTACCACGCCCGCCGTCGGCGTGTTGTCGTTGTTGCCCACCCAAACACCCGCCGCAATGTCGGGGGTATAGCCCACGGTCCAGGCGTCGCGATTGTCATTCGTCGTGCCCGTCTTCGCCGCCACCGGGCGCCCCGCAAGCTCAAGCACGCTGGGGCACGCAAAGACCAGACAGCGCGCCTGGGTATCGGAGAGCATGTGCGTGATCAGGTAGGCAAACTCAGGCTTCACGACCTGCACGCCCTGCCGTTGCCGGTTGTCGATCAGCACGTTGCCACCCTGCTCCTCCACCCAAAGAATAGGGGTCGGCTCCATACTCAAGCCCCCGTTGGCCAGGGTCGCGTAGGCGCTGGTGAGCTCGAGCTGCTTCATCTCACCGCCGCCCAACGTCAGCGCCAGGCCATAGGTGGGGCGCGTCTCATAGGGATAGTCGGGGCAGTTCGTCTGAGGCGAGACCAACGAGTCGGCGCCCATCCGCTCCGCCAGCGCCAGCAACCCATCCACCGTCACGAACTCCAGCGCCTTCACCGCCGGGATGTTCAGCGAGTTCGCCAACGATAGGCGCATCGAGACCGGGCCGCGGAAACGACCGTCGTAGTTCCTCGGCTCGTACACATTGCCTGCTGCATCGGTATAGGAGACCGGAAGGTCCCACAGGACCGTTCCCGGCGTCCATCCCTGCTCCATCGAAGCCAGATAGGTCAGCGGCTTGATCGCTGATCCGGGCTGACGACACCGCAGGGTGACATTGACCTGTCCGCCGATCTCCGTGTCGTAGAAATCGCGGCTCCCCACCATCGCCAGGATATGGCCGCTGGAGGGCTCGAGCGCCACCAAAGCGCCGTTCGTCACGCTCCGGCCCGCCAGCGCCTCAACGCCTGCGGCGACCTCTTCTTCGGCGATGCGCTGCAGCCGCGGCTCGAGCGTCGTGTAGATCCGCAGCCCGCGCCCCTTATAGAGCACGTCCGGTCCAAGATGCTGCTCGACCCACTGCGTCACATAGACGACGAAGTGCGGAGCGGGAATGCGATCGGTATAGGTGGGGACAAACTCAAAGGCCTCCATCTCCGCCGCCGCGGCGATGGCCTGGTCGGCTGTGATGAAGTCATCACCAACCATCAACGATAGCACAGTCTTGTGACGCGCCAGCGCCGCCTCACGCCCTCCCCGGTAGGGATCATAGATGGCGGGCAGCTGGGGAAGCCCCGCCAGAAACGAGGCCTGAGCGAGCGTCAACTGCGACGCGTTGGTCCCGAAATAGGTACGCGCGGCGGCATCCACGCCATAGGCCTGATTGCCGTAGTTGTTGTTGTTGAGATAGATCTCCAGGATGTCATCTTTGCTATAGCGGCGCGTGAGCTCCGCTGCGAGGATGATCTCCTTGATCTTCCGCGAGGCCGTACGTTCGGCGCTCGCCTCCGGTCCCAAGAGGATGTTGCGGGCGACCTGCTGTGTGATCGTACTGGCGCCGGAGACGATCTCCTGCTCCTGAAGGGCGTAGTAGACCGCACGGGTGATGGCAATCGGGTCGAAGCCGCCATGCTGATAGAAGTTGCGGTCCTCCGTCGCCACCGTGGCCAGCTTCAGGTAGGGCGAGATCTGGTCGATGGAGACGTAGGTGCGCCGCCCCGCCGTGGGATCGCTGATCTCGTGGAGCAGCATCCCGTTGCGGTCGAAGATCTGACTGCTGGCGAAGTTGGGCTCGCGCTCGCGCAGCTCATCCGGCGAGGGCAGTTGAGCCGCGAGGTAGATATAGCCTATCGCGGCAGCCACCAGGGCCAGCATAAAGAGACCCACCCCGGCGAGCGTCACGCCCAACAGGATATTCGCCCACTTGGGCCCGCTGCGACGCTTGGGCGGGGGGCCGCCTTGCGGGGGACGCGGCGGCGTCCCGGAAGGCGGCGGAGGTGGCGGCGTGCGCACCGGCTGCAGCGGCTGAGTGGGCGACTCATCGTCCACCGTTATCTCGCGGTAGGGGCGCAGCACCCGCGTAGGCTCGGCTACGCGCGGCGTAGGCTCGGCTACGCGCGGCGTAGGCTCGGCTACGCGCGGCGTAGGCTCGGCTACGCGCGGCGTAGGCTCGGCTACGCG
>JAXGUU010000110.1:0-10850 GCA_040774145.1 Anaerolineae bacterium | reverse complement strand
GCCCTCGGCGTCCAGCACGAACCAGTCGGTTGGGATCCCCGTCACCGGCGTGCCCGCCCCATCGGTCACCCGCATCATGGCCATGAAGGCCACCGGGCTCAGCGGATCGCCCACGAAGGCGCGGTAGTTGGGCGCGATGGGGCGCTGAATCTCGATCTGGGGCGTGACACACTGCGCGGTGAGCTCGTAGGTGCGGTTGGTGCCGAAGGCGACCGCCGCCACCGCGATCCGATCGTGCGCGCCATGCGCAGCGAAGATCCGGCTGAACGAGCTACCCACCCAGCCGCTGTACTCGGCGTTGGCGGGCGTGGTGTTCGCCGCCATCATCGCCCAGCCCATGGTGCCCGACCCGGTGCCCTCCAGCATCACATAGGGGCAGCCGGCCTGGGGCCGGATCTCGTAGTACCTGCCCGCCCAGCGATCGGGCGTGCTCTCGCCGCTCCATATGCGCGACCCGCCCGCCGCCAGGCTCACGCTGTCCTCCAGCGGCGGCGCGTAGGTGATGTTGACCATCGGGGCATCTTCCTCGAAGAAGTACAGCTCCGGCTGTGTCACCGGATCCGCCGACCCGTGGAGGTAGAGCGCAGCGAAGAAGTTGAGGAAGAACTGCTCGAAGCTGAGGGGCGTGTAGCCCTGCACCACATCCCGCATCACGTAGAGGTCGCCCTGCGCCTCGCAGATCTCCCAGTGCTTGACCATCCCGCCCGCCAGGTAGTCCGCATCGCCCGGCGAGCCGAAGGGCCCCGCGTAAAGATCGACGTGCTCCGAGTAGTAGGGGATGAACATGTTGTTGTAGCCGTGATCCTGCAGCCGCTTGCCGGGGTCGTAGAACGAGTTCATGTAGCCGAAGTCGCCCACGGTGGAGGGGCCGTAATCGGCATCGCCCTCCACGATGTGGATCGTCGTGCCGGGATAGTCGTCATCCCAATCGTCGAGGCAGTTGGGATAGGCGAACTGGACCACCTTGTGGCGCATCTCGTGCATCGTCGTGCCCTGCCCGCCGCCGCCGCGGATCATCGGCGCGTCGAGCCCGATACTGCACGAGTTCGGCCACCAGGCGATGCCCGACCAGCCGCTGCCCTTCATCACCTTGGCCCGGATGTGCCGGTTGCAGCCCGAGCCGCCACCATACGTGCGCCCCGTCTGCTCGAAGTAGGCCAGATAGGCGTCGCGCATCCAGCTGATGATGGGCGTCGCCTGGGTGTGGGTGATGATCCAGTCATCCCCCGCGCCGATGTCCAGCGTGTAGTAGACGCTCACGTCCCACGTGTTGCCGCCCATCGAGAACGACAGCCCCTGGCACTCGTCCAGCGGGTTGCCGTCGTTCCCCGTCACCCCCGTGTCCGAACAGAACGCCGCCGGCGCCGCTGGCGCCGGCGGGGCTTCGTTCGGGGGAGATGCGTTCACCGGCGCTGACGGCGCCACCGGTGACGTCGTCAGCGCCTCGAGCGGTCCCGCCGCCCAGCCCAGGTTGCCAAGACTCGCTACGAGGACCAACACCATCGCCCAACGTCTGAGAGACCTTCCCATGGCCGACCTCCTCATCCTTTCGCTAGTTCACCCTGGAGAGGAACCCGGTACGTGCAAGCCCAAGGCGGGCAGGCAAGCACCTCGGTCGAACGGAGCCCGCCTGGTGCGCTGCGATGTGAGGGCCCAGGCAGCTTCGCCGGATGCCGACGGTCACGACCGCGACTCCGAGCCGGCGCAGGGACGAAGCGTAGCGGATCACAGAGCCGGAGGGGGGTCGGGCGACCCGGAGGTGAGACAGCCCGGCTCAAGTTCGTGACCTAACCCCAGTATAGCACACATTGTGACGCTTTTGTGACGCTTCGCTGCTATACTGATCACGACTGGACCTCATCTCGTCTACATAAAGGAAGGAGTCGATCGATGACTGTCCATCATCCTCATAGGCCCCACCGCCTACGCAGCGCCCTCTGGGCGTGCGTCCTGATTGTGAGCCTCCTGGCAGGCTCGCTCCCCGTCGCCGGTGCGCCCTCACCCTCCGAACTGCAGGCTGACCCCGAGCCCCTCGCGCCCCGTGCCGACGCGCCCTATCAGATCTACCTGCCCGTCGTCCTCAAGCTCGGCGTCGCCTCGCCCGGCGACGGTCTTCTGGTCAGTTGGGACCAGGAGATCAGCGGCGCCGGGCGCACCGTGCTCCTCCGCTGGCGGGTACCCTCTGCCGTGCCCGACGTCGCCCTCCTCGCCACCACGAAGACCATTGCCTTCACCGTCCAACGCCGCGTCGCCGGCACCGCCACCTGGCAGACGATCGGCACCGCGGCCTTCGCCCCGAACGCGACCGCGATGGCGACCCTCCTCGGGCCCACCCTTACCGAGCAGCTCCGCACTGACCTCGCCGGCTTCGAGGACCCGCTGACCGCCTTCGAGGATCCCCTCACCGCACAGGAGCTCTTCGACCTGTTGCGCACCAACCCCTCGGTGGCCCTGATCGTGGCCCAGCGCTACTACCAGGCCGCCCTCGCCACGGGGATGGGCTTCCTCGACCCGTCCGCGCCGCCCAACACCACGCTCGAGTACCGCGTCATCCCGGAGGGCGGCACGCGGACCTTCGAGCCCGCCACGATCCCACCGACCGGCAACGCCGTGCCGGTGCCCACCGCCCTGCGCGAGGTCTGGATCGGGCCCACCACGGGCAACCTGGGGCAGCCCGGCAGCACCCGACCCCAGGACGCCGCCGAGCGCTACAGCTGGCTCACGACGCAGCACTACCAGCAGTGGGACGGGACCGTCTACCTCACCTGGGACATGCCGCTCCAGGGCGTCGTCAACAAGGGCACGCTGGAGGAGGGCCGCGATGCGATGAACCTCGCCGGCTATCGCGTCTACCGTGCGCCGCATCGCACCACCCAATGGGTCTCGCTCAACCCCAGGAAAGACCGCTGCAGCAGCGGCCCCTACTGCGAGATGATGGTCGGTGCCTCGCCCTTCCCGGAGGACGGCGTCATCCCCGCTCACCACTTCCAGGATAAGCTCCACGAGAGCACCACCGCGCCTGCTGACCCCTACGGGATCTGGGACTACAAGGTCTGCGCCGTCAGCCTGCTCGGCAGGGAGGTCGGCTGTTCGAACGTCCTCACGGTCGACGTCCGCGAGCTCACCCCCCCGCGCCACGTCGACGAGATCAGCGCCTTCGTCCCCGAGAACCAGAGCCAGATCAGCATCTCCTGGACCTACAGCGATACGCACGAGCTCAATCCACCGCTGACCTTCTACGTGACCCGTAGCCCGGAGCTCACCCTGGCCCCGGAACAGTGGACGCCCATCGCCACTACCCAGGTCCCCGGAACCGGCCCGCTCAACCTCGCCATCGTCGACACGCCGCCGCTGGACCGGCTCTTCTGGTACCGCATCCAGGTGCGCGACAACGCCGGCAACTGGTCGAGCACCGGCGTCCCGGTCAGCGCCGCGCGCTACACGCGCACCGGTCCCCCCTTTGCCGCCATCTCCTACGACCAGAACTGCGCGCTCAACGCGATGCCGCTCACGCTCACCGGGCTCGACCCCGCCATCCAGGTCGTCAACGTCTACCGCAGCTTCGACCCCGGCGGCCCCTTTACGCTCTTCGAGCGCTTCATCGTGCAGGGCGGGAGCGTCACGATCGATGATACCTTCCAGCCGCCCGATGCGACCTTCGCCTACTACCGCTTCCAGGCGCTCGACGGGCACGGCAACACCAGCGTCGAGCGCCCCTACTGCGCCCAACTCGGCGATGGACCTCTCGTCCATCCGGGCCCGCCGGCGATCGACACCGACCTGATCAACGACCCCGAGATCGGCACGACGCTCCTGGTCACGCCAACCGGCCCCACCGGTGGTCCCAACATCGTCATCGACATCGCCCGGCCCGGTCCGACAGGATTGGTCACCACCACCGAGGAGATCAAACAGCCCTTTGAGAGCAGCGACTTCAACCCCGGCGCCACCGTCGGCATCACCGCTGCCTATGCGCCCGCCGATACGATCACCAACTCGGTGACCCTCTGGCTGCGTGACGTCAACAACTTCCTCGACACCGACCGTCACCTCACCGACCTGGGCGAGATGAGTACGGTTCAGTGGATGACGGACACGACCACGGGCGCCCACTACGTGCACCTCGACATCGCGCCGGTCGACGAGCCCTCGCCCCCGGTCGCCATCTTCCGGCGCGCGGATCGCGCCGCCTGGATGCAGATCGATGGGGTCCGTTCGATTCAGCCGATGATCTACGACGACAGGAGCGACCTCGACCCACGCCACAGCTACGAGTACGCGGTGGTCCTCCTCAGCCCCGACAGCTACGAGATGCTCGGCGCCTATCGACCGATCACGCTGCCGGCGCTCCACGCCACGAACGCCCCACCGATGCGTCTCAGCGACCGGATCGAGCATCCTCCGGCCCTGCCGACCTTGTGTGCTACGACGATGAGCCGAGAACCCCTCGGCGGCATCATCCTACTCGAGAACGAGTGGCAGATCACCAACCTCAGCTACTGGGTCGCCACCGACAGGACCTGCCCGCCCGACATGCCCACAGGCGGTGAGGACCCCAACGACATGCACCTCTGGGGCGATGGTCTGATCAGTAACGGCACCGTCACGCGGATGGTGGAGTTCCTCGACATCGCCGTCATCGAGGGGGCCGGCGGCATGGTTCACGACCGCGGCCCGATCGTCGTCGAGATGGGCGTCGCCACCGGTGGCGTGAAGGGCCTCAAGCGCTACGTGGGTCGTCTGGAGTTCACCCCCACCTCCGCCAGAGCCGAGGTCACTTTCACCCTCCCCCCTGCCGTCACGGTTGAATCGACCACCTACGAGCGCACCCACGAGATCTTCGCGGTTGTCCCGAATGTCACCAAGAACCTGATCGGCGATCCGGTCTCGCTCGACAAGCTACCCATCACGGTCGTCGACGAGAGTCTGCCCTGGCGTCTGGCGACATCGACCGCCACCCTCAACCACGAACAACTCTCGCTGGGCGCCGGTACCCAGACCAGCTCCCGGCTCACCTACACCCCGGTCACCGGCTGGCCTGACAGCAACCTCGCTTATCTGCGTGCCGCCTATAGCTCCACTAGCGCTCGCGTCAGCGTTGATGGCCTACAGGGTGTCTTTGGCACGACCCAACGCATCGACTACCGCACCAGCTTCCCTGCCGACCTGCGCATCAACGCCACTGGCGGCGCCGAGCTCGTGATCATCGACAGCGCCATCGACAGGGGCACCCTCCGCGGCGCCACCGCCGAGCTCAACTACGACACCGCAGGTACCACCATCGACTACGTCACCGCCGACGCCTACTGCGACGGCGAGCCCGACAACCACTTCCACCTCTGCAAGGGTCGCATCGGCAGCTTCGTCCCGGCCCCCCACCGGGTGCCGCTGACCCTGGGCGACAACCTCATCCCGATCGGTGAAAATGGGCAGATCCTCTCGGAGGTCGGCCTCTCGAGCGAGATCCGCTGGCCCTCCTTCTCCTTCTGGCCCGTCACCGCCACGCTCTACATCGCCCCCGCCGCCTTCAGCGGGACGCCCACCACCTGGGCGCCGCTGCCCGCCGAGGTCGCCTGGCAGCGCATCGACAACCCCGATGAGTCCATCGAGGCGACCTACGATCCCGGCATCAACTTCCAGGTTGTTGGGGCGCCGGTGGACTATCTCTTCTACGACCCCGCCACCTTCGACCCGTCCAACTACGCCCTCTACCTGCGCCGCGGCGGCGTGAGCGGGCACCTGATCATGGAGGACACCACGCCGCGGACCAACGCCTACGGCTACAGCGAGAACGTGCAGCGCATCGAGCTGCTCTTCATCGACAACGCCATCGTCCCCCCGCTGCTCGACTTCATCACCGACCTGACCCTGCCCTATCCCAGCCAGATCACCTTCCCGCTGGAGGTCACGGGGTGCGATGACCGCAACCGCCCCTTGCTCGGCGTCTTCCGCGACGGGTTCACCGACGCCCGCCACCGCTACTGGGGCTTCACCGAGGCGCCCAAGAGCTGGGTGTGGGGCCACACCACCAGCACGGAGTACACGGCAGAGATCGTGATCGCGCAGCCCCGCATCTTCACCCTGCAGAACAGCACCGCCGTCGTCGACGGCTTGGTGCCCCGCAACGGCGGCCCCGGCGCCGCATCCGTCGAGCTCACCTTCACCACCGAGTGGTTCCCCGACGGCGACTACGGCGCCCTGCGCCTGCTGGCGCCCAAGGACGTGCCCTACCGCACCGGCAGCTTCCGCTTCAACCTTTCGGCGGTCAAATTGAGCCGCTACTACAGCGAACCGCTGAACCCCGACAGCCTCCCCAGCACGCTCGGCATCGACCTGACGCACACGATGGACACGCTGCCCAAGGAGCTCCTCACCGCCGCCGGGGCGCTGACCGGCGCCTCGCTCAAGGCCTGTGCCACCAGCAGCTCCAACTTCGGAGACAACTGCGGCTTCATCGTGCTCGACGGCGACGTCGAGGTCGACTACTTCGGTCGCGTCAAGAGCAGCGGGTTGACCACCCAGGCGGCGGACTTCAGCATCCCCGCGCTCGACGCCGTCTATGGGCAGTATGCCGTCGCCGTGAACACCATCCTCGACGTCACCAAGTTCGTCGGCATGCTCAGCGGCTACGTGCCCTGGATCTGGCCCCAGATCAACGGGCTGCTGGACGTGAACCTGCCGGTCAAGTTCCTCGGCAACACCCAGGGCGGCGTGATCGTCGGGCTCTATCGCAACGCCCCAATCGCCGCCGACAACGAGTTCCTCACCGCCGACGCCGCCGGCATCATCCAGATCGCCTGGGGCGGCAACACCTTCCAGGATCAGGTCGGCGTTTTCCTCGGCTACAGCGCGAGCCAGGCCGCCTTCCGCGCCCTGGCGATGAACCGCCCCGCCGACACCGGCGGGCCGCTCCCCTACACGGCGTGGGACGATGTCAAGGACGACATCGCCGCCTGGGCGCCCAAGTTCGGCTACCCCACCAACCTATCCGGCGTGCCCGACGACAGCCCGGTCGACCTGGCTCAGCGAGTCTGGCCCACGTGGGGCACCAAGGACTGGGCGCTGGTCCACAGCGTGATCGAGCCGGTGCTCAAGGAGCTGGACGGCGACGACGCTTACGGCGTCACGGGCGTGGAGCCGGGCACGAAGCTGCAGTCCACCGCCCTGGTGCTCAACACCACCTCGCTCTCCGCGGTCTTCCGACCCCAGGGCGCCGGCATCGAGATCACCGAGTTTTCCGGCGGCGGGCAAGGGCAATTCGACATCTGGGCCTACCAGGCGTGGGAGGTCTGGGATGTGGACTTGATCGACGTCGATGTCTACCTGCGCGTCGACTGGGCGGGCTTCCGCATCACGCGGGACGGCGAGATCCGCCTCGACGCCAGCGCCCACTTCAACCTGATCTACGACTGGGGCGTTGACGGCACGCTCGCCGCGATCGCCGTGCCCGCCGGGGACGAGTGGCGCTTCGAGGGCGCGCTCGACGTGGCGCCCATCGGCCTCGCCGGCGTGAGCGCCCTAGAGCTCGATGGCGTCTTCGGCTCCGGACCCTACGAGAAGCCCGGCGGCGGCTACGAGCAGCTCTTCTACTACGGCGGCAACGTCGTCGGCTACTTCCTCGAGAGCCGCGTCGGTGGTGGCTTCCTCTACGGCGTGATCCCGCAGGAGAGCGCCATCCTGCGCGAAGGAGGCGTCGGCGAGATCCTCGACACCCTCGGCGACAAGCCGACCTATCAGGGCATCTACGTCTACGTCTTCGGTGAATTCCCCGTCGCTGACGAATCATGCCTGCTACGCGCCGTCGTGGGCGGCGAGCTGCGCTTCTGGTACTTCGGCTCGGTCTGGGGCGGTGGCATCTCCGGCTATGCCCACGCCACCGTCGCCTGCCTCATCAGCGCCCGCGGTCAGGTCGACCTGGGCTACGCGCGGCTCGACCACGGGGGTCAACAGTGGTCGCGTACGTGCAACAACCCCGGCGGCACCTGCGATGCCTTCGGCGGCGCCTTCTGGATCGCGGTCGGCGTCGGGTGGTGCGAACCCAGCACCTGGCGCAGCTGGCGCAGCCGCTGGTGGGGCGACAGCTGGTGCTACACCTTCGGCGCCTACGTCGATCTCACCTACCTCAGCCCCGGGGGCATCGACTACGACTGGGATCTCGACTTCGAGTGATCCTCACGTAGGTGGGCGCCGGTGAGCCGGCGGACCCGCGGCCACCCAAGCATCGACAACCCACTCAAGGCCGTCCTGCTCTGCCGCTCAACCCAAGGATGGGCTAGCCGGGGTGCGCCTTTTATGCTATACTAATCATATATATAGTCTTTACGCACACCAGACGTCGGTTCTGCCCGCGTTGGCGCCGATCAGGCGTGCAGCTGAACCCCATAGAGGGGATCAGTCTACACAGTCCTAGAGGAGGCCACCATGTTGAAAGACCGTTCCACCCCACTGACGAGGCTTGTACTCGTGTTCGCTCTCAGCACCATCCTCTCAGTATCACCGGCGGCGATCAGTGCCCGATCGCCGGCTTCGCCACCGGAGCTTGCGGCCCTGCAGCCCGGGGAGGGGCTCGTCCTCTATCCCCGGATTCCGGTCAACATCGTCTTCGTCGGCTATGCGCCGGGACCGGCTCCCTGGGAGATCAACCCGCCGCTATTCGACCAGATCCTGCCCGCCACCTCCGTGCCCGTCGTCTACGGTGACCCCTTCTTCCAGAAGAATATCGCCCAGTATCTCGTGTATCCGATCCTCTATCAGTATGACTACAACCTGATGTTCGCCGATGAGGCCTTCGAGGACGCGTTCTTCTCGTTCCTCGCAGACGCGTCGGTAGCGGCAGACCTGTCGGTGGCCCAGGAGCTCTACAACGAACAGCAAGCCAGGTCCCTGACGGTGACCGACAACCACTGGATCGACGCGAAGGCCGTGGAGACGTGGCTGGCTCAACACGCCGGCCCGATGCTGGGCGTCGACACGACAGCGTACACCCTCTTCCTGGTCAACTGGGCCTCTCGGGATGACTTCAAGCACCACGTCTACGTCAGGACAGACATCGTCAGCCCGGACACAGGTCTCAACCCGTGCCTGGTCGACGAGAGATGCCGCTTCATCGCCTGGGGAGGCAGCGCGAACCTGGGCTTGTCCGAGCCCCATCGCATCTGGTTCTTGGATCTCTCGGCAGGGCCGGACACGAGGTCAGCTAGCTGGAACATTGACGATGTGGAGGTGCCCGAGCCGCGGCTCGCGACCCAGCAGAACGGCATCATGGACTACCGCATCCCCCCGATCTGGGAGTACGGCAACCTGTCCGGCTACCGGCCCTTCACCAGTGTCACCTATGATCTCGCCCTGGTGACGCGCGTGGTTGCCATCAATCTCCTCTTCACCAACGACCCCCTCTACCCGGCGGGCCTGCCCGCGCGAGAATATCTGCCCGGGGAGATCGAGATCGACATCAACATCCTCCAGTTCGACCCGGGCACGGACGCCGAGACGACGCTCGACCCCGATGTCGTCGTGACCCAGCTACAGGCGCTGCAGCCGTACAATAGCTTCTCATGGGAGAGAAACTTCCACGAGCCCTCGAGGCGACTGCGAGACGTCTTCAGCACCTATCTGGAGAGCTTCTCCGATCCGACCATCAGAAGCAGCTACGGGTACCGCGATCCGCGGTCGCCGTTCGTCGGTGCCACGCGGGATCTGATCACCTATTTCGAGAATCACATGCACCAGTACCTCGAGGGTGAGCCCGCCTACGAGCTTCCCGTCTTCTCCTTCGCCCTGCCGGATCCGACGCCCGAACAGCTCTATCCCTACATCGGCTTCGCGCCCTCCCTGAGCGCCGATCATGTGGTGCAGCATTTCGTGGCCAGCTTCTTCTACCCCAGCATGCTGGAGCTTTTCGGGAGGGGGCAGACGGACATCGTCACGCACGAGATCGGCCACCACCTGGGTCTGTCCCACGCGCACGATGGCGTGGATGCCGAGTGGGGACTGCTCTACACGGCGGATGACGCGTTCTACTTTGCCTGGCTCGGAGGGCAGTCGAACAGCGTTATGAGCTACTTCAGCTTGTACGACGGTGGGTTCAGCCGGTTCGACCTTGACAATATGAGCCGCTGGATGACGTGGGAACACCTCGCTTTCGCGAACCATTTGGCAGGCCGGATCCTCGAATCACCGCGCGCTTCAGAGGTCTTCGGTAGCCTCCTTCAAGCCGACCAGAACGCAGGCCTGGCCCTGGTCAGCTTCTACGTCATGGCCTACGAGGAGGCGGCCCAGTATGCCGTCGCCGCCTCACAGGGCTTGCGCGAGGCCGCCGAGCTGATCAACGTCGTCGTCGATCCGGGCGGGAGCCCCGGCGTCTGGGGCACACGGGGTATGGGCCGGAGCCCCTTCCTACGGCAGTTCGCCAACGACCTACGCGGCACACCGGCGAGTCTGGATCTCAACCGGCTACCGCCGGCCCGAGATCTCGAGCGCCTCCTGACGAGCCCCGAGTAAGGGCGCCCAGAGCCATGCCGCTCTCCCGCCCCAAGCCGTTCGGCCCGAGGCTGCTCGGGCCGCGGCTTGGGGCGGTGGCCCCGCTGGAGCACCTTCGCGGGCGAACCGTTGATGCCATTGGACACGAGTCACCGGACAACGTCCTACACCCCCGCAGTATCCAGCCGCCGCATCTGCTCAGCGCTCAGCTCCAACGCCGGCGCCCCCAGGTTCTCCGCCATCTGCTCGCGCGTGCTGCCGGCGACCAGCGGGATCACCACCGGATCGCTGTGCACCATCCACGCCAGGATCACCTGATTGGCGGTCGCCTCAAGCTCCTCCGCCACGCCGTGCAGCACCTCGAGGCGGGG
>JAXGUU010000109.1:0-10856 GCA_040774145.1 Anaerolineae bacterium | reverse complement strand
AGGGAACCTTTGATGCCCCTCGAGGCGGGTAACCGCTCAAGGCCCGCAGCCAGGCCCTTGAGCGGGATCGCGGACGAGCCGCCGGCGCGGAGGGAACCTTTGATGCCCCTCGAGGCGGGCGACCGCTCAAGGCCCGCAGCCAGGCCCTTGAGCGGGATCGACTGCGTCAGTTCACCTGGTAATTGGGCGGTTCGCGCGTGATGGTCACACTGTGCGGATGGCTCTCGACGAGGCCCGCGTTGGAGATCCTGATGAAGCGCGCCTTGGCGCGCAGCTCCGCTAGGTCCGCGGCACCGGCGTAGCCCAGACCGGATCGGACGCCCCCAATCAGCTGCTGAATGTAGTCGTGGAGCGGCCCCTTGTAGGGCACGCGAGCTTCCACACCCTCGGGCACGGTCTTGCCACTGTTGCCCTGACCGCTGCCATAGCGGTCGCGGCCATAGCCGCGCATAGCGCCAAGGCTGCCCATCCCGCGGTACTCCTTGAAGCGCCGACCGTCGTAGAAGACGACGTCGCCGGGCGCCTCGTCCATGCCCGCGAGCATGCTGCCCAGCATGACCAGGTGTGCCCCACCGGCAAGCGCCTTGACGATATCACCGCTGTACTTGATACCGCCGTCCGCGATGATGGGGATGCCGCGCGCGGCGGCTGCCTTGACGCAGTTGTAGATCGCCGTCATCTGGGGCATGCCCGCGCCGGAGATGATGCGCGTTGTGCAGATGGAACCCGCCCCGACGCCGACCTTGACGACGTCGGCCCCGGCGTCGATGAGCGCCGACGTGCCCTCCTCGGTGACCACGTTGCCTGCCATGATGGGCAAGTCGGGCGCCACCTCGCGGATGCGCCGGATCGCGCGCAGGACGCCTGCCGAGTGTCCGTGAGCCGTGTCGATGGCGACGATGTCGAGCCCTGCCGTCACCAGCAGCTCGATGCGCTGCTCGAGATCGGCGCCCACGCCGACCGCTGCGCCGACCCGCAGGCGGCCCTGGGTGTCCGACGTGGCGTTGGGGAAGTCGCGGGCTTTCTGGATGTCCTTGACCGTGATCAGGCCCTTGAGGATGTTGTGCTCATCCACCAGCACCAGCTTCTCAATGCGATGCTGGTGAAGCAGGCGCTTGGCCTCCTCGATGCCGATGTCGACGGGGGCTGAGATGATGTTCTCGGAGGTCATGAACTCGGTGACGGGCTTGTCGTAGTCCGCCGGATCGACGAAGCGGAAGTCGCGGTTGGTGAGGATGCCGACCAGGCGGTTATCGGCCTCGGCGATCGGGACACCGCTGATGTGGTAGGTGGACATGATGTCCTCCGCGTCGCGCAGCGTGGCCGTGGGCGGCAGCGTGATCGGATCCACGATCATGCCCGACTGCGATCGCTTGACCTTAGCCACCTCACCGGCCTGGGCCTCGGGTGACATATTGCGGTGGATGATGCCCAGCCCGCCCTCTCGCGCCAGGGCGATGCCCATCGGCGCCTCGGTGACGGTGTCCATCGCCGCCGAGATGACCGGAATGGCGAGCCGGATCTTGTCGGTCAGCTGGGTGCTGATATCGGTCTCTCCGGGTAGCACGTTGGTGTAGCCCGGCACGATGAGGACGTCGTCGAAGGTCAGTGCCTCAACTCCGCTGAACAACTCGTGATGGTCCATACAGCTTTTCCCCCCTTTGATGCGCGGCTGATGCGACTATTGTAGCCGGGCTTGTCAAGAGCTCAACAGCTCACGGGCGGCACGTTATGCCGTCCCGCCTTCTCGGCGAGCACGGTCGGACTGCCAGTCCAACCTACGACCGACGGCGTAGGACGGCACGTTATGCCGTCCAGCCCCTTCCCGGCGAGCGGGGTCGGATTGGCAGTCCAACCTACGCCGGCGGGCACGGTTGGACCGGAGGTCCAGCCTACGGTGTGCTGCTCAGGCGCGCGATGACGGCATCGGCAAAGGCTTGGGTGCCGACCACGGTGGCGTCGGGACGCCCGGGCTTGAGGTCCGCCGTCACGGCGTCGCCGGTCTCGATGACGTCGGCGACGGCGCGCTCGACGGCGCCCGCGGCGTCCGTCTCGCCCAAATGGCGCAGCATCAGGGCTGCACTGAGGATGGTTGCCGTGGGGTTGGCGATGTCGCGCCCGGCGATGTCGGGCGCCGACCCGTGAACCGGTTCGAAGACCGCCAAATCGGCGCCGATGTTGGCGCCGGGCGCCACGCCCAGCCCTCCCACCAGGCCCGCGCAGAGATCGCTGACGATGTCGCCGAAGAGGTTGGGCATAACCAACACATCGTAGGCCTCGGGCTGCAGCACGAGCTGCATACAGGCGTTGTCCACGATGAGGTCGGAGAAACCGATGTCCGGATAGTCCTCCGCGACCTCGCGGGCCACGCGTAAGAAGAGGCCGTCGGTGACCTTGAGGATGTTGGCTTTGTGGACCGCCGCGACCTGACGGCGCCCATTGCGGCGCGCGTAGTCGAAGGCGTAGCGCACGACGCGCTCTGAGGCCTTGCGCGTGATGATGCGGATGGCCTCGGCAGCCTCGTCGGGCACGACCTCGTGCTCGATGCCGACGTACAGCCCCTCGGTGTTTTCGCGAACCACGACCAGGTCGACGTCGGGCCGGGCACGGGGCAGCCCGCGCATACTGAGCGCGGGCCGCACGTTGGCGTAGAGGTCGAGCGCTTTGCGGATGGCGACGTTGACGCTGCGGAATCCCACGCCGATGGGCGTGGTGACCGGGCCCTTGAGCGCGACGCCGCTCGCGCGGACCGCGTCCAGTACTCGATCGGGCAGCGGCGTGCCGGTCTCCTCCATCACGGCGGTGCCCGCCTCCTGGACGTTCCAGTCGAAGGCGAGGCCGGTCGCCTCCAGCACGCGGCGCGCAGCACCGGTGACCTCGGGTCCGATGCCGTCGCCGGGGATCAGTGTGACGGTGATGGGCGTCGTCGGCATCGGTCAGGCCTCAGCACTGCGGGTGAGATTGAGCAGGCCACCGGCGAGCAGGTTGGCCAACTCGCGTTCGGTGAAGCTAGGCGTCACGGTGAAGCGGGTGCCCTGGGTGCGGTTCTCAAGGGTGAGGGGTGCCCCGTGCTCCAGGGCTGCGCGCAGTCCCGGCAGGGCGAGCTCGTCGCCTTCGTCCAGTGCGTCGTAGTGGGCGGGATCGTCGAGGACAAGCGGCACGATGCCGGTGTTGATCAGGTTGGCGTAGTGGATGCGGGCAAAGGACTTGGCGATCACGGCACGCACGCCCAGGTACATCGGGCCCAGTGCGGCGTGTTCGCGGCTGGATCCCTGTCCGTAGTTGCTGCCGCCCACGATGAAGCCGCCGCCCCAGGCCTTCGCGCGTTCCACGAAGCCGGTATCCACGCGGTAGAAGACGTACGCTGAGATCGCGGGGATGTTGGAGCGCAGCGGCAGGATCTGGGCCCCGGCGGGCATGATGTGGTCGGTGGTGATGTTGTCCCCGACCTTGATCAGGACCCTGCCCACGAGGTCGGCGGTGAGCGGCTTGCCAAGCGGCACCGGCTGGATGTTGGGGCCGCGGATCACCTCGACCTGCGCCGCTTCCTCCGGGGGGAGGGGAGCGACGATCATATTGTCGTTCGCAGCGTAGCGGTCGGGCCGCGCCACTGCAGGGGGCGCGCCAAGGCTGCGAGGATCGGTGATGACGCCGGTGAGCGCCGCCGCCGCACAGGTCTCGGGGCTGGCGAGGTAAACGCTGTCGTCGGCGGTGCCGCTGCGTCCCTTGAAGTTGCGGTTCATGGAGCGGATGGAGGCGATGCCGGTGGCGGGGGCCTGGCCGATGCCCAGACACGGGCCGCAGGCCGACTCCAGAACCCGCGCGCCGGCAGCGATGAGGTCTGCCAGTGCGCCGCTCTCGGCGATCATCGTGAAGACCTGTTTGCTTCCCGGCGTCACGGTCACGCTGACGTTAGGATGGACCTGCTTGCCCTTGAGGATCGACGCGACCGTGACCAGGTCCTCGAACGACGAGTTGACGCACGATCCGACACAGACCTGGGCGACGGGTGTGCCGGCGACGTCGGCAATCGGGACGACCTCGTCGGGCATTGAGGGCTTGGCGATCAGCGGTTCGAGGGCGCTCAGGTCGAGCTCGATGACCTCGGCGTAGGCCGCGTCGGGGTCGGCGCTCAGCGACGACCAATCACTCTCGCGACCCTGAGCGGTGAGGTAGTGGCGGACCTGCTCGTCGCTGGGGAAGATGGACGCGGTGGCGCCGAGTTCGGCGCCCATGTTGCAGATGGTGGTGCGTTGGTCGACGGTGAGGTTCTCCACGCCCGGGCCGAAATACTCCACGACCTTGCCGACACCGCCCTTCACCGAAAGCCGATGCAGCAGCTCCAGGATGACGTCCTTCGCCGTGACCCATGGCTGGAGTGCGCCGGTGAGTCTGACGCCAAGCACGGTGGGCATAGTGGTGTAGAAGGGACCGCCGCCCATCGCGACCGCGACATCCAGGCCGCCCGATCCGATGGCGAGCACACCCAGGCCCCCCGAGTTGGGCGTGTGACTGTCGGATCCCAGGAGGGTGGTGCCCGGCACGCTGAAGCGCTCCGACTGCACCTGATGGCAGATGCCGTTGCCCGGACGCGAGAAGGTGGCGCCGTAGCGGGCGGCGGCGGTCTGCAGGTAGCGGTGGTCGTCGGCGTTGCGGAAGTCGGCCTGGAGCATGTTGTGGTCCACGTAGCTCACGGCCCGTTCAACGCGCACCCGATCAAGGCCCATCGCCTCGAACTCCAGCCAGGCCATCGTGCCGGTGGCGTCCTGGGTCAACGTGTGGTCGATGCGCAGGCCGATCTCGTGGCCCGGCTGCATCTTCCCGGCGACGAGGTGGTCGGCGATGATCTTCTCGGTCAGTGAATGTCCCATAGGTGTTCCCCCCTTTGGTGAATGGACGAATCTCCATATCGGTACGGGCGCACATCGGCAGGTCGCACAGCGCGAATCCTGGTCGCGATCCGGTCAGGCTGCGACAACGTGCGTAGGTGACTCAGCCTCGCTCGTCGATGGGCTTGTAGGTCAGGTGCTCGGGGCCGACATAGGTCGCGAGCGGGCGAATCAGGCGGTTCTTGGCCTGCTGTTCCATAATGTGAGCCGTCCAGCCTGGGATGCGACTGATCGCAAAGACGGTGACAAAGAGCTCGAGGGGCACGCCCGCGAGCAGGAGCACCGGGGCCGCGTAGAAGTCGACGTTGGGATAGAGCCCCTTGCGCGCCTCGACGGTCTCGGCGATGGCGGTCGCCAGTTCGTAGTAGTGGAAGTCGTCGGCTGCTGCGCAGAGCTCGTAGAGACGTCCGCGCAGGTAGGCTGAGCGGGGATCGGCGGCCTGGCGGTAGACGCGGTGGCCGAAGCCCATGATGCGCTGCCTGCGGGCGAGTGCGTCGTCGACGTAGCGTTCGACGTTGCTCACGTCACCGATCTCCATCATCATCTTCATCGCGCGCTGATTGGCGCCACCGTGGAGCGGACCCTTGAGCGTGCCGATGGCCGAGGTGACCGCGGAGACCATGTCCGACAGTGTGGCCGCCGTGACCCGGGCGGAGAAGGTCGAGGCGTTGAAGCCGTGCTCCGCCATCAGGAGCATCGCCAGGTCCATCGCGCGGGCCTCCATCTCCGTGGGGATCGTGCCGGTGACCATCGCCAGGAAGTCGGCTGCGTGGCCGAGGTCGGGATGGGGATGCGCCCTCTCGAGCCCGTGGATGTGACGGTAGATGTTGGCGACGAGGGTGGGGAACTTGGCGACGAGCTGCTGGGCCTGCTCGATGGCGGCCTCGCGGCACGGCTCCTCGATCGGGTCGCACGATGCGAGCGACGAGACGGCGGTGCGCAGCCCATCCATCGGGTCGATCGTGGTGGGGAATCGCGTGATCATCTCCCAGAGGTCGTCGTCGATCTCGCGCTGGGCGGCAAGCGACGCCGAGAAGGTCCGTAGTTGGCTCCGGCTCGGCAACTCCCCATACCAGAGGAGATAGACGGTCTCCTCAAAGGTCGCGTGACAGGCCAGCTCGCCGATGTCGTAGCCGCGGTAGCTGAGCGTCCCGCGCTCTCCGTCGACCTCGCAGATCTCGGTGCTGGCGATCACGACACCCGCCAATCCCTCGTAGATCGGCGCCTTGGCCGACGCTTCGTCGTTCTCGTCCTTGGCCCCGCTGTGGTTGTCGCCCGAGGTCGACCCCCTCCGTGTCCGGGCCGTGACGGCCTCCACCGCATCCGAATGAGCGTGTGCTTCCGTAGACATGTCTCTCCTCCCCCTTGTGTCGAGTCCTTGTCTGACCGTCCCCCGTGCGCGTCCCGAGCTGTGCCTGACCCCTAGATATAAGAAAAACCAGCCTACTGCGGTAGGCTGGTTGATTTGGCTTCAGTGGTTGCTAACCTAACAGCACCAACCGCCCCGCGGTGAGCGTGGAATAGGCTGCTGCTTATTAGGCTGTCGGACCATGTTGATCTGACGTGAGGTCATGGGTGTCAAGCGGCTCCTGACGTGCGGCTGATGCCGTGTTACAATAATGGATAGACTGTAGCATAAACGATGTGTTTTGTCAACCTCGAAAGGGGCGAGACGATGGACGTAAAAGAGACCGTCGAGTACGGCAGGCTGCTCGAAGCGCGCGATGAGGCGCCCGATTGGCGCCATTGGGGGCCCTAGCGCGCGGCGGGGGCCTGGGGCACGGGCCGCGAGGACTACAGCGCCGATCGGGAGCCATGGCGCTATTTCACCCACGATCAGGCGCGCAGCCGCGCCTACCGCTGGGGTGAGGACGGCATCGGCGGGGTGAGCAATCAGTACCAGAACCTGTGCCTGGCGGTGGCCTTCTGGAACGAGCGGGACGCGATCCTCAAGGAGCGCCTTTTCGGCGTCACCGGCGAGGAGGGCAACCACGGCGAGGATGTGAAGGAGCTCTACTTCTACCTCGACGCCACGCCGACGCACAGCTATCTCAAGATGCTCTACGTCTATCCGCAGGTCGCTTATCCCTACGGCGAGCTGGTCGCCGAGAATCGCCGTCGCAGCTATTACGAGCCCGAGGTCGAGATCACCGATGTCTTGGCCGAGGCTCTGGCCGAGGGCCGCTTTTTTGACATCACGATCGAGTGGGCCAAGGCCTCGTCGGAGGACCTGGTGGGCCGCATCCGCGCGACCAACCGGGGGCCCGATCCCGCGCCGCTGCACATCCTGCCGCACCTCTGGGCGCGCAACACGTGGTCCTGGGGCCATCACCCCGAGCGGGCCACGATCGACTCGATGGATCCCCCCCAGCCCGGCATCGCTGCCGCGCACGCGGCGGAGCGCCACATCACCGACCGCTGGTGGTATGTGGCCACCCCAGAGGCGGGAGCGGAGGGGGTGCAAGCGCCGGCGCTCCTCTTCACCGAAAACGAGACCAACCGAGAGCGGCTCTACGGCACCGCGAACCCGACGCCCTATGTCAAGGATGCCTTCCACGCCGCCATCGTCGAGGGGCAGGGCGATCGCGTCTCACCGGAGGGGCGGGGCACCAAGGCCGCCGCTCACCTGCAGGCGGTCGTCGAGCCGGGTGACACCTTTGAGGTGTGGGTGCGCTTCAGCGACCAGGAGCAGGAGGATCCGTTCTCAGCTCTGCCCACGACCTTCGAGCAGCGCATCGCCGAGGCCGACGCCTTCTACGACGCGCTCCACCCGGCCGATCTCGACGAGGACGCGCGCCAGGTCCAGCGCCAGGCGTGGGCCGGCCTCTGCTGGACGCAGCAGTTCTATCACTTCAGCGTCGAGCTCTGGCTGGATGGCGACCCGGCGATGCCGGCGCCGCCGCCGGGTCGCCGTGCGGGCCGCAACGCCGAGTGGCGAACCCACCTCTATGCGACCGAGGTCCTCTCGATGCCGGACAAGTGGGAGTTCCCATGGTTCGCGGCGTGGGATCTCGCCTTCCACATGCTGCCCATCGCGATGATCGATCCGGACTTCGCGAAGTACCAACTCACGCGGCTGCTGCGCGAGTGGTACCAGCACCCGAACGGGCAGATCCCGGCCTATGAATGGGACTTCAGCGACGCCAATCCGCCGGTTCACGCGTGGGCCGCGTGGCGAGTCTATGAGATCAGCCGCGATCTCGAGGGGGTAGCCGATCGGGCCTTCCTGGAGAGCGTCTTCCACAAGCTGTTGCTCAACTTCACGTGGTGGGTCAACCGGAAGGACGAGGAGGGCAACAACGTCTTCCAGGGGGGCTTCCTGGGCCTCGACAACATCGGGATCTTCGACCGCAGCAAGCCGCTGCCCACGGGGGGGCATATCAGCCAGGCGGACGGTACGGCGTGGATGGCGATGTATAGCCTGAACATGCTGCGGATCGCGATCGAGCTGGCCCAGGAAAACCCCGCCTATGAGGGGGTCGCCAGCAAGTTCTTCGAGCACTTCATCTACATCTCGCATGCGCTCAACCATATGGGGCAGGGCGGAGAGAACGAGGCAAGCATCTGGGATGAGGAGGACGGCTTCTACTACGACGTCCTGCACATGCCCGACGGCACGGTGATGCCCATGAAGGTGCGCTCTAAGGTGGGACTGACCCCGCTCTTCGCCGTCGAGGTCATCGATGAAGCGCTCGTCGAGCGGCTGCCCAGCTTCCGGCGCCGCGTCGACTGGCTGGTCGAGCATCGCCCGCACCTGATCAGGGACTGCGCACCGGTGACCCATTCGGGACGGGAGGGACGCCTGCTCTATGCCCTGCCGGACCGTGAGCAGTTGCAGCGCGTGCTCCAGCGCCTGCTGGATACCGACGAGTTCTTGTCGCCCTTCGGTGTGCGCTCCCTGTCGAAGTACCATGACGCGCGTCCCTATACGCTGAAGGTCAACGGAGATCACTATGCCGTGGGCTATGACCCCGGGGAATCGCGCAGCAACCTCTTCGGCGGCAACTCGAACTGGCGTGGGCCGATTTGGTTCCCGACCAACTACCTGCTGATCGAATCGCTGCGTGAGTACGATCGCTACTATGGCGACGATCTCACCGTCGAGTTCCCCACCGGCTCGGGCGATCAGATGCGCCTCGGCAAGGTCGCCGACGCGCTCGCCGCGCGTCTCTGCCGCATCTTCCTGCCCGACGACAAGGGGCACCGTCCCGTCTATGGCACGGTGCCTTATCTCCAAGAGGATGCAGCTCAGCGCGATCGGATTCTCTTCTACGAGTACTTCCATGCCGAGCACGGTGCCGGGCTCGGGGCCAGCCATCAGACCGGCTGGACGGCGCTCGTGGCAAAGCTGCTGAAGTAGGCGGGGCGACACGAATAGACGCCCCTCCGGTCTAGAAAGTGATGATCGTGTAGCCGGCGTCGATGTAGCGCGCCAGGCTGGGATGGCCCTTCATCTCCGTGCAGAAGGCTAAGCCCTGCGCCTCGATGCCGGGGAGAGCCTCCATCTGGGCCGAGCATGCCTTGCAGGCGCAGTCGATGAGGCCCTTCTCCTTGACCTCGCGGTAGACGTTGGAGAAGCGGGTCGCGGGGTCGTCGAGGGCGACGGCGGTCTTGGTGGCGCTGCCCTCGATGACGACCTTGACGTCATAGCCCTGCGCGTGCATGTCGAGGGCGTTGAGCAGGACGTGGACGAAGCACATCGGTTCGCCGTTGAAGGCGACGAGAACGACTTTCTTGGCCATAGGACTCCTTCTTAGATGATTGGCCGGGTTGCCGGCGCAGAGGACCAGCAACCCGGAAGGGTGAGCGTCGGGCGACTCAAGGTTTGAGCGCGACCAGCGCCTTGACGCAGCGGCGCTCGCGGACGGCATCGAAGGCGGCGTGGATGTCGCCCAGGTCAAAGACCTGTGCCTCGTCGAGCCAGATCCAGGCGTCGAGGCGTCCGTCTCGCATGCGGTCGATCACCTGGGCGTGGGTCTCCTCCTCATCGTAGCCGCCCCCGTAGAGCGTGAAGGTGCCGCGGGCGCGGTGGGGCGCGATCCGACACCCCGCCAGGTCGTCGATCCCGTAGATGCCGAGCGTGCCTCCGGGTCTCAGATGCGGCAGCGCCTCATTCGCCGAGTCGGCCTGGCCCACGGCATCGATGACGGCGTCGAAGCCATCCGGGCAGAGCGCGCGCAGCTGATCGCTCACCTGCTCAGCGGCGTAGTCGACGTAGCCGGTCGCCCCCGCCGCTTCCGCAGCGGTCTGGCGTCGGGCACTGCCGATCATCACGACCTGAGCCGCGCCGGCGTGCGCGGCGTGGGCGGCGAAGGCCAGACCGTTGCCGCCCGAGCCGACGATCAGCACCGTCGCGCCGCTGCCGACGCCCATCCGCGTCAGATAGCTCAGGGTCTCGCGCCAGGTGATGATCATCGTGGCGGCGCGCGGGTCGATCTCCGGTGGGATGATCTGGTTGATGCGATAGGGTTGCCACGCGGCGGGCGGCAGGCCATCGGCGCGCATCGCCCAGTGGTCCTTGGCGATGCCCAGCTCGGCGAAGCCGCCCCAGTTCACGGCGTAGCGCCCGTCGGGCGTGGGTGGGGTGCCCACGCGCGCGATGAGGTCGCCGGCGCGGATGTGGCGCACCTTCGGTCCGACCTCAACCACGCGACCGACGCTCTCGTGCCCGAGGATCGTCGGATAGGTGACGGGCCACGGGAAGCGCCCTGCGATCAGGTGCTGGTCGGTCCCGGTGCAGGTTGCGCCGTAGAGCAACTCACAGAGGACGTCGTAGTCGCCGGCCTCGGGCGCCGGCAGGTCGAGGACGACAAGGTCGTCCGGTTGTCGGATGATGGCAGCACGCATGGGGACTCCTTTCACGGGTCTCCTACTTGTCGATCGGGCGGACGGATACGCCATCCACGTCGATGCGGCCTACGTCGCAGACGAGGGCCACGGCGCCGCCGTCGAGCGTGGGCGCGAGGT
>JAXGUU010000108.1:0-10991 GCA_040774145.1 Anaerolineae bacterium | reverse complement strand
CTATCGCGTCGATCTGGTGCGTGCGGTCAGCCTCATCGGGCGGACGATCCGCTCGTGGACCCAGGTTCGCAACGCCGGCAGGCCCATCGCCATCCGCTGGTTCCCCCATCCCTTCTACCCACATCCCGAGACGGATGAGCTGATCAAGCTGAACATCCCGGTGACCTTTCCGGAGAACCCGGGTTACCTCATGGCGCCGAGCGGCTTCATCAGCCGCAGGAATTGGCCATGGCAAGGCGGACCCTACCAGGCCCTTGACCATGACGCGACCACCAACCTCGTTGTGTTACAGAAGCATCCCAAGCTGGGCCTCGTCGGGGCGACGTGCAGCTATGTGCCGTCCTTCTTCCCGATATGGGGTAACCCCAACACCTTCTCGTGGGAACCCTTCCTCGAGCGCTCGCTGGCGCCGGGGCAGGAGACCGAATGGTGGATTGACTACGAGTTCTAGCCTGTCGACCTACCTTCCGGGTTGCCACGCTGCAGCCTGTCGATAGCGGTGGCGTGATCAAACGTGCTCGCAGACGGAGGTACTTCGCAGCAACCCGGAAGGTCCTCTCTACGCTCGATAAGCCCGATCGATTTCCCCTCGCGCCACCTCAACCGCCCGGCGGGCGTTACCCAGATCGTCGTGCACCGTGTAGACGTCGCGGATGATGAACTCGACGAAGACGTCCGGCGTCGCGTCGAGGGTCGCGCGGATGTGCGCGGCCCACGCCTCCTCGTCGAGCCGTTGGTCAACGCTCAAGAAGTTGGGGTCGGGCTTACGCGAGTAGACGATGTCCGTTCCCTGGAGCGCCTCGCCCATGAAGCGCTCGTCGCACCAGCGCGAGATCGAGACCTTCTTCAGGTTCGGCAGCGCACTGATGTCGTCCCAAAAGGGATGCGCGGGCTCACAGCAGCCGTAGTAGACCAGGCCCACGGGTTCGCAGACATCGCGATAGTAGGGGAAGCAGAACTCGTGGAACATCCTCGGCGAGATCCCCACCGTCTCCTGGCTGTTCGCATTGCCCCACATATCGATCAGGCGCGCGGGCCCGCCGTCGTAGCCGGGCGCGGGGAGCTTCGTGGTGAAGTTGTAGCTGGATCCGAAGCTGTCCTGGTTGCCGTTGTTGAGCCGCAGCAGGCCCTCTGCCTCGGCCCAGCGCATCACGCGTAGGGCGTTGTCGCGCAGGAAGCCCATCAGTCGGTGCACCTCATCCGGCATGTCGAGCATCGCCATGAAGTAGGCCTGCATGCCCATCAGCTCCACCACGCGGTAGGTCAGCATCGTATTGCCGAAGCACCCCGTGCGGATCACCACGGGCAGCGCGTCGCCGAGCAGATCATCCAGGAACGCCTGCCGGGCCCACGTCCTCTCGCGATCGACCCGACAGACGGCGGGCATGAGCAGCTCCAGATCGCGCGCAAGGTCCTTGATCGGGTGCTCCCATTCCCATCCCGTCTCGATCCCATCGGCGTCCGCAATCGGATGGCGCACGATCGGCACGCCCAACTCGTCGATGTCGACGAACCAGCCGATATCGAAGGTGTCGGGGATCACCTTGTCGTCGTCGATCAGCTCGTGGTTGCGGATGTTGCGCAGCAACTGGCGCTCAATGCCGCGTCCCAACGCCGAGGTGCAGCGGTAGACGCCCTCCGGCATGAAGTCGCGGTCGAAGGTCCACGTCTCGATAATCACCGGGGGCCGCGCGCCCGTGCGCCCGTCGTTGAGGTCATACCACATCCGCCTGCGCTCGTCCATCACCGGCAGCGCCGCGATCTCCGCCTGCCGCATCGCCAGCTCACGCAAGACCGCACGGTCCGCGTCAGGGAGTGTCCATTCGGTCATCATCACCAACCCTCTCAGCAATATCAGATCAGATCACGCTGTAGGGGCGAGGCATTCCCGAGATCAACCCAGAACTGATAGGTGCTCCATACGCAGAACCACGGCCCGTGACCCTGCACCGTCATTGGAATGCCTCGCCCTGCCCGCAACAGCGACCCCGCCACACATAGGGCGAGCCATTCCGACAGCTGTGCTGTCCGGTAGCCGCTGACGTCCACAGGTGACGCCCACCAAGCCGGCCTCGCGAAATGCCTCGCCCCTACACCATCGCCCGGAATGGCGCCTAGATCCGCACCGTGATCGTCGTCGCGCCCTCGCTCGGCGTCACCAGCACGCCGGCAGCAGATGACTCGGCGACACCACCCTCCACGACGCGGACGTCCTGGATCCCCCGCAGCACCACGGACCACGGTCGGGTCGCGCCCTCAGCCTTCACGATGAGGGCTTCGCCCTCACGTCGGACGGTCGCCGACATCGCCACGCCTCCATCCGACGCCGGCACCACTGCAGTGGCCTCGACACCGTCGTCCAGCGCGAAGGCGTGGAAGGTCACGCCATCGGCGTAGTCGTAATCGGGGCGCTGATCGTTCGCCCCCACGGCGATCACGCTGTTGGGCCGCACCATCAGCGGCACCGACATAAAGTCATGACGCTCGCGTACCCAGCGTCCACCCTCGACGATCTCGCCGGTAAGGAAGCTCGTCCAACGTCCCGCGGGCAGGTAGTAGTCGACCACGCCCTCGGGTGTGAAGACCGGCGCCACCAGCAGGCTGTCGCCGAGCATGTACTGGCGGTCGAGTGCATCGCAGCCGGGATCATCGGAGAACTCCAGATGCATCGACCGCATGACCGGCGTACCGCGATCGCGCGCCTGAACCGCCGCGCCGAAGAGAGTGGGCATCAGCCGGCACTTGAGGTTCGTGAAGAAGCGCAGCACATCGACCGCCTCCTCGTCGAAGAGCCACGGCACGCGATAGGAGCTCGAACCGTGCAGCCGGCTGTGCGACGAGAGCAGGCCGAAGGCGCACCAGCGCTTGTAGACGTCGGCACTCGCGGTGTGCTCGAAGCCGCCCATATCGTGGCTCCAGAAGCCGAAGCCCGAGAGGCCGAGCGAGAGCCCGCCACGGAGGCTCTCCGCCATCGACTCGAAGCTCGCCGTGGAGTCGCCGCCCCAGTGCACCGGGAACTGCTGGCTGCCCGCGGTTGCCGAGCGTGCGAAAAGCACCGCCTCACCCTCACCGAGCTCTTCGGTCAGCACGTCGTAGACGGTCTTGTTGTAGAGGAAGGTGTAGTAGTTGTGCATCTTGAACGGATCCGACCCGTCATAGTAGCGCACGTCCGTGGGAATCCGCTCACCGAAGTCGGTCTTGAAGCAGTCGACGCCCATCCGCACCAGCTCGCGCAGCTTGTCGCCATACCAGGCGCAGGCATCGGGATTCGTGAAGTCCACCAGGCCCATGCCCGCCTGCCAGTGATCCCACTGCCAGACATCGCCATTGGGCCGCGTCAGCAGGTAGCCGTTCGCCATCCCCTCATCGAAGAGCGCCGAGCGCTCGGCGATGTAGGGATTGATCCAGACGCAGATCTTGAGGCCACGCTCCTTGAGCCTCGCCAGCATCGCCGCCGGATCGGGGAACTGCGCCTCGTCCCACTCGAAGTTCGACCAGTGGTAGGGCTTCATCCAGAAACAGTCGAAGTGGAAGACGTGTAGCGGCAGATCGCGCTCAGCCATCCCCTCGATGAAACTGGTCACCGTCGCCTCGTCATAGTCGGTGGTGAAGGAGGTGGTCAGCCACAGGCCGAAGGACCACGTGGGCGGCAGCGCCGGACGTCCGGTCAACGCCGTGTAGCGATCCAGCACCTCCTTGGGCGTCGGCCCGTAGATCACGTAGTAGGTCAGCTTCTCGCCCGGCACGCTGAACTGCACGCGCTCCACCTTCTCCGAGCCGACCTCAAAGGCCACCTTCTCGGGATGCGCGACGAAGACGCCATAGCCGCGGTTGGTGAGGTAGAAGGGGATATTCTTGTAGGTCTGCTCGCTCGCCGTACCGCCATCGGCGTTCCAGATATCGACCACCTGTCCGTTCTTGACGAACGCCGTGAAGCGCTCACCCAGCCCGTAGACACATTCCCCCACACCTAACGAGAGCTCGTCCTTGATATATCGCTTGCCGGCATAGCCCTCCAGCGCGGTGAGTGCCGTCGGCGCGCGCTCGGGCTGGTGCATGTCGGGCGAGACGTCGACGATACCCAGACCTCGCCAGCCGCTGGTCGTCACCACGCGGTCGCCATCGGTCTCGTGGGCCACGAAGTCGACGTTCCAGGCGGCGCCCTTGGCCACCCGCACGGTCAGGACACCGCTGGTCAACGTCGCGACCTCCTCAGCATCGACCACCGACACCTCGGAAGCGCTGTCCGACAGGATCTCAAAGGCCGGGCCGCGCTTGCGCCCCCCCTTGAAGTGATGCACCTCCACCCGGATCACGTTGGCCATCGGCGACGAGTAACGCACGGTCATCACCGGGCCGTCGAGCGTGTCGCCGCGGCTCGCGACACGTCCCGTCGGCGCGTAGACCGTCAGGGCATCGCCGCCGACCTCGACGTCAAAGACCTGCTGGGCGAAGTGCCCGGTCAGTCCCGGGCGCATCTGCCAGTAACCGTTCGTGAACTTCATCGCGAGACCTCCTGTAAGGGCCTAAGGGTGCGTGAGCATGCCGACCAACGAGCGAACTGCGGACAGAGTCAGAGACCGGGTGTCGTTGTGGCGATCAGGACATCGCGCAGGGGCCGGAAATCCGTGCCGCCCTGCTCCATCGCCAGCATCACGGCGCCGACAACAGGGGGCACCGTCAACCGCACTAGCCGGGCCTGTGGCGCCACAGCACGGATCGTCGCCCCCATCACCTCGCTCATCAGGGGGCTGCCCTTGTAGAGACTACCGATCTGCACAACGTCGAACGCCAACGCCTCGATGCCCAGCTGACGAATCACACCGATCGCCAGGCTTCCCAGCTCACGCCCTGCCCAGCGGATCAAGTCCAGGGCAACCTCATCGCCCTCGGCCGCGACTTGGAAGATGAGCGGGGCGTCGTCGGAGGAGAGCGTGTAGTGACCGACGTATAGGCCTTCCAGGAGATCATCCAGATCCTTAGCGCCGGTGCGGGCGATGAAGGCGTCGCAGAGCGCCGTCTGCGGGCCGCGCCACGACCAGGCCAACCCGACCCTTTGCACCGCTCTGCGGACCAGGTCGCCGCCGCCCGCATACTCGGCGAACATCTCGCCTCCACCGGACATATGGGCCTCGCGTCCCTCGCGGTCGCGCCCCCAGCAATTGCTGCCTGTGCCCGATACGACCCCGGCGCCCCAGCCGTCTGCCGCGCCCGCCATCAGGCCGATGATGGTGTCGTTGACCAGGGCATAGGGCGCTCCGATCTCCAACGACTCAATCGCCTCGACGTGGCCCGGCAGCTCTCTCGGCCAGTCATAACCGGCGATGCCGTAACCGACCCCCGCCAACCGCGCCTTACCCACACCGGCGGAGGCCAGCGCACGATCCGTCACCAGATGGAGAGCCTTGTGTAGCCCCTCCCACCCCACAACCTCATAGCTGCCCGCGCCACATTCACCGAAGCCCACCACCCGTCCCTGCGCGTCTGCAATCAGAGCGTGGCTCTTGGTCCCACCAATGTCGATCCCGAGGAAGTACGCCGTCATCAGTCTCTCATCCTTCCGTCTCGGTTGCCCTGCGCCGTGTCCGCACTCGATCAGGCGTCAAACTGCGGCAGATACGCCGCATTGGTCGCCAACAGATCGTTCAGCACCTCGCCCACACGATCGCCGGCGGGCCCCAGCGGGTGAGCGAGCAGAGCCTGATAGGCGGCCCTCAGGTCGCCGCGTGCCGCAGCCCGTGCTGTCAGGATCTCGTACGACTTCACCGCCGCCAGCAGACCGAAGCAGACCTGAGGCAGCGGCGAGACAGGAAGGGGCATGATACCGCCCCGTCCCACCCGACACGGCATCTCCAGGACCCAGTCGGCGGGCCATCCTTCCACAGCACCGTGATGGGGTACGTTGACGACGTGGATCTCGCCGAGATCGTTGTAGTGCGCGTTCAGCAGCTGCGTCGCCACGGTGGAGTAGTAAGCACCGCCCCGCTCCATCAGATCATCGGGAGGCTCAGAACGATCGGGGTCCGCATACTCCGCCAGCAGCGACGCCTCGATCTCCATGACCTGCTCGGCCCGCGAAGGGGGCCACGCCTCCTGATCCGCCAACTTGTGCTCGGTGCGATAGTAGTACTGCAGATAGTAGTTGGGGATCATGCCCAACGCCTCGATGGTCTGGGAATCCCACTCCGGTTCCTCGGCCTCCTTCAACGTCTCCAGATAGGCGCCAAAGACCTCAGGCCAGACATCCTCTCCGCTCACCGTGAACCCACGATGCCACGAGAGATGATTCAGCCCCAGCGTATCGAGGTAGCAGCCGGCAGGATCCACGTCGTGTCCCCACCTCGCTGCCAGCCCTTTGAGGATCTCCATCTTCACATTGACCGCGACGTTACACAGGCCTACCGCCGGCACGTCGGGCGCGTAGCGCGAGAGCGCCTCGGTCACCAGGCCCGAGGGGTTGGCGAAGTTGACCAGCAGCGCACCGGGAGCCGCCTCGCGCATCTCGGAGGCGATGTCGAGGATCACGGGGATCGTGCGCAGCGCCTTGGCCATCCCGCCCACGCCCGTCGTCTCCTGGCCGATCAGGCCGTGGCGTTTGCCGAGGTACTCGTCCTCCCGTCGCGCCGCCATCCCCCCCACGCGGAGCTGCGTGATTACGTACCTCGCCCCCCGCACGGCCTCGCGCAGGTCAGTCGTCAGGACTACGTCGAACGGCGCCCCGCGGGCCTGCACCATGCGTTGTGCGAAGCCACCCACTACGTCCAGCCGCTCCTGGGCGATATCCATCAGCCACAGTTCCCGGACCGGGAGACTGTCGACTCGCTCCAGAAAACCGTTGACGAGCTCCGGCGTATATGTGGACCCACCCCCGATCACGGCAACCTTCATCGCATCCTCCTAACCTGTTTGAGACCCACTCACTGACGTTACGCCCACCACGGTTCGCCCTCAGCGCGGTGCGCCTTCAGATAGTCGAAGTCCAACTCCAGCCCGAGACCCGGGCGCGAGGCGACCTTCATCGTGCCGTCCTCAATCACGAGCTTCTCACCCGTTGCCTCCGGCGCCTCCGCAGCGTTCCGCGTACACTCCAGTAGCGGGCAGTTGAAGATCGCCGCCGAGAACTGCTGGGAGGCCATGTTGAGCACGTAACCGCTCACGTTGTGACAGGAGACCGGGATGCGATAGAGCGCCGCAAGGTCGGCGATGCGTTTCGCCGCGGAGATACCGCCGCAGTTGATCAGGTCAGGCTGCAGGCAATCCACAGCCTGCGTCTGCAGAAAGGGCAGCGCGCCCTCCGCCAGAGCGATGTTCTCACCCACCATCAACGGGACGCGCGTCGTCCGCCTCAGCGCGACCCAAGCATCGGAGAACTCCGGCGCGAGAGGGTCCTCCAGGAAGAGCGGCTTGATCGGCTCCACCGCCTCGGCGACCTTGATCGCGCTGGGCAGATCCAGTTCGTTGTGACAATGCACGATGATGTCGATGTCATCGCCCAACACATCACGCGCCAGTTCATAGGCACGCGCCACGTTCCGTGCTTCGCGCGGCCCGATGCCCGGCACGAACTGCTGCATCGGCACCCCCAGGACGTGGTGGATGTCGATCTTGTACGCGGTGAAACCACGGGGATCATCGCGCAGCTCCTGCGCCCGCTCGCGCCACTCAGCCTTACTCAGAAAATCGCCCCCGCGGCAGTGGGAGTAGAGGCGGATCCGGTCCCGGAAAGGGCCGCCCAGCAGGGCGTGTACCGGCTGCCCCAGCAGCTTACCCGCGAGGTCCCACAGCGCGATGTCGATCGCACTGAGCACGCCCATCACGCGCCCACGCTGCGGGTAGGCGTAGAACATGTTCTGGAAGTGAACGCCGATCGCGAGCGGATCCTTACCGATCAGGCCCAGATGCGGCAGACGCGGCCCCTCGAGTCCGGCAATCACCGCGCGTACGAACGGCCCGCTTCCGTGACAGGGCCCGATCCCGTAGATGCCCGCGTCGGTCTCGACCTTGATCAGCGTAGCGCCGCGATGCTGTTGTAGCGCCTTGATCGCCGTGATCTGCACCTGGCCCGCAGCCGCCTCAGCCTCTGTTCCATACATTCGGTCCTCCCCAGTCTTCCCAGGCACCTTGTCACTCACTGGCCGACGTGAATCCGCGGGCACCGCCCCACCAACGCTTCGTTGAGCGTCACCCCAAGGCCCGGTCCCTCCGGCACGGGCATCCGCCCGTCCCTGATCTGCGTATCCAGCGGCTCGTTCACCAACTCGTAGGTGATCGAATCGCGGAACGGCACCATCTCCTGGATCAGGAAGTTCGTCGTGCAGGCGTCGATCTGCGCCGCGGCGGCGGTCGCAATCGGACCGTGGCAGTTATGCGGCTGGATATGCAGATTGTAGACCTCAGCGTAGGCGGCGATCTTCTTGACTTCGGTGATGCCGCCGGCCATGCCGACGTCAGGCTGCAGGATGTCGATCGCCTGTTGTTCGATGTACTCGCGGAACTGATAGCGCGTGTAAAGGCGCTCACCCGCCGCGATCTTGAGCGGGACGTTGTCGGCGACCTTCTTCATGCAGGCGACGTTCATCGCATCGACCGGTTCCTCGTAAAAGTAGGGGTCCAGATCCACCAGACGCCGCCCCATCTCGATGGCGGAGGTCGGGCCGAACCAACCGTGGCACTCGATCATGATCGCCACATCGGGCCCCACCGCCTCACGCACCGCCTTGACGCGCGCATAGGCTAGATCAGCGCGCCACGGCTCCAGCATGCGTTCGTGGTCGGGCCGGCCCTCGCCGCGGGGTGCGAAGAAGGGATTGAACTTCAGTCCATCGTAGCCCAGCGCCACCACCTCAGCCGCGATCTCGCCGTAGTCTTCGGGCGTGACCGGGACGCGGTTGTTGCCGGGGGCCCACTCTCCGCTGTACCAGCCATTGGCGTAGACGGGAATCGCGTCGCGCACCTTGCCGCCCAACAGATCGTAGATCGGGCGCCCCAGCGCCTTCCCCTTGATATCCCACAGCGCCTCGTCGATCGTGCTCATCCCGCCATAGACGACGGGGCCTCCGCCCTGCCCCCAGAAGGTGCGCCGGAAGAGCGTATGCCAGATGGCCTCGATCTGCATAGGATCAGAGCCGATGACGAAACGCTCGACCATCTCCTGGGTCATCGCGATGGCGGCTTGGCGACCTGCCCCGTAGGCAAGGGGAAACTCCCCCAGGCCATAGAGGCCCTCGTCGGTGATCAGGCGCAGGATGATCGGCGGCTTCCAGCGATGTAGGTCGACATCATAGATATCCGCAGCGACGACCTTCACGCGCGCTCTCCCGCGCACCAGCGCAGCACATTGTCCAGCAGAGTCTGATAGGCGGGTGCCAACCAGACCGCCGCGTTATGCCCGGGCGTGAGCACCGCCACCCGGCCCGCACCCTCGGTTCGCGTCCATCCGCCGGGCTGCGTCCCGTGCTCCGAAGTCGTCGTCATGAAGACGTCCGTGATCCCCGGCTCCAGCACCATGTGATAGTGCTCGTCCTGCATCGTGAAAGCCGTCACGCCCGCCGTCAACTCATGCCCTGCCTTGGGCTCGTGCGTGACCTCACACTGCGGCGGATGCTGCACGAAGGCGCCACCCATCAAGGGGCGCAGCGTCTCCGTGTCGCGATAGACGGTGCCGGAGTGCGTGACCAACAACCCGCCGCCCCCGCGCACGTAGTCGGCGAAGGCCTGCTCCACCTCGGCCGTGACCCAAGGGGACTTGTCCTCCTGCGTCGTGTTGTTGGACTTGCTCAGGATCACCACCGGGTAATCGGCCATCCTCTCCGCCGACCACTCGCCGCCGTCCACCATCCAGTCGAACGTGTACCCCTTCTCCGCCAACGGGGCCAACCCCTCCCTGACCGTCGCTGCAGGGTGCCAGTAATCATCTGCCAGGGCTAGAATACGTATCATCTCACTCTCCTCATCACATAGTGGACAACACCTGCAGGCCTTACCCGCGGGTCACAGCAATTCGCCAAGTGCCTGCACGAAGGCCCGTAGGTCGTCCAGATTCGCCTGCAACATCGTGTAAATGCGCTCGTAGTCAACGTCCCAGTAAACGTGTACCAGCATATTGCGAAAGCGTGCCATCTGCTGCAGCCTGCGGCTCAGCTCCTCAGGCACAACACCCGCCTCACCCAGTAACGCAAAGCAGTCGGCATATCCCTCCGGCACACGCTGGACACGATGGGCACTGACGTGGAAACAGAGCTGGATCGCGGCCTCGATAGCGATCAGCAAGCGATAGCTCGCCACGTCGCGCATATCCTGATCTGCCAGGAAGACCTCAAGCGGCTGCTGTGCGATCACATCCAGGCGATCTAGCGAGTCCCGGATATCTTGAAAACGCTGATGAACCAGACTCAGATTGAGGGCCATGACGTCATCGCCTCCTTGAGCGCCATCTCATAGAGCGGCTTGATGTCGAGATAGCGACTGACGATGGCAACCGTCCATTCGGTGCGCAGGACGTCATCACGGTTAGCCAGTAGCCGTCCCTGCCGCAGAACCTGGTAGCAGAATCCCAGCGGTGCGGCGTTCAGCGCACGCAGATCGATAGGCGGGCACGGACGAATGCCGTGTCCGCCCTCAAGCGTGTTCCCGAGCAGCTCGCCCAGGCTGTAGGCTCGTCGGCTGATGCCACTGGGATCCCGTCCCACGAAGTAGGCCGCGATGTCGATGTCGTGAAACGGTCCGTCCGTGACGAAGGATCCGTGGACCAGGGCGAAGGCCACGTCGAGCTGTTCTGCCAAAGTCTCACCCAGCGCCTTGCAGATCGCTCCCCGTTGATCCATCGTCATATCGAACAGATCATCGTCAGCCGGCATATCCCATCCGCTCCAGCCCTCTGCGCACCCACGACACCGTGATCCATCAACAGCCTATCGTCTAGGTTAGCGACCCCAGGCAAACTGTCAAGATGGTTCCGCGCCGCAGAGCTCGCGCATCTGCCCCTGTGGCTG
>JAXGUU010000107.1:0-11002 GCA_040774145.1 Anaerolineae bacterium | reverse complement strand
CTTAACAAAATCCAGGCGCAGCGTCTGCCCATAGATGTCTGCGGAGAAGTCCAGCAGATGGGCCTCGACGCTGGGCGAATCGTGATCAAAGGTGGGCCGTGTCCCGACATTGATGATGGCGCCGTAGGTGGTGCCTGCGGGGTCGGCGAGCTCTCCTAAGTTCGCGTGACAGATGTAGACACCGTTAGCCGGCAAGAGGCGCTCCTCGGGTAGCTCAAGGTTGGCGGTGGGGAACCCCAGACTATGCCCCCGGTGGTCCCCATGGACCACACGGCCCGACAGCCGGTAGGGATAGCCGAGACATCCGTTGACCTCCCGAAGGTTCCCTGCCCTCAGTGCGGCTCGGATCCGACGGCTGCGCACCGGTTGGCCCTCCCACGTCACAACCTCATCCATGACGTCAACGGTGAAGCCCAGCCGGCTTCCTGCCTCGCGGAGGAAGTTTGCGTCTCCCTGACGGTCCTTGCCCATCCTGAAGTCAGGGCCGATCCACAGCCTCGTCAGGGCGAGATGTGTAACCAGTTGGTCGGCAAAGACCTCGGCGGACGTGTGGATGAGGTCTGTATCGAAGGGGATGACGACGACACCCGCTACACCGAGTGCTTCGATGTGGACCAGGCGCTCCGCCAAGGTCGAGAGCAGGCGATATACGTTGGGACGCAGTCGCTGTCTGGGTAGGGGGTCGAAGGTCACGACAAGCGGCTCCAGGCCCCGCGCGTGTGCGTCGGACACAAGTCGTCGGATGAGGGCTTGATGGCCCAAGTGCACGCCATCAAAGGCCCCGATGGTGATGCCGCTGGGCTGTTGTCGTCGTACGTGAGTGATGCCGCGTTCAATCCACATATCCAAGCGTCTATTATACCGCAAGGTGCAACGGGGTGCACGGGCTTGGTCGCCCTTGACGTTGACCCCCTGGGATCCGCCATCTATAATGGCGCCGGCATCATCCGATAACTCGAGTTGGGACAAGGGGAGATAAGATGACGGAGGTCGGGAACTATCCGGTGGCGGATGCTGTGCGCGCTGCCTATGCCCGGGGTGAGGAAGATGAGACGTTGGAGCCTATCGTGCTGGTGGATAGCACAGGGGCGCCGGTGGGCCGCATAGGTGATGGCGACTATGTGATCTTCTATGATCTGCGTGGGGAGCGCGAGATTGAGCTGACCAGTGCCTTTGTCGCCGAGACCTTCCCGCACTTCGGACGCCAGGAGATGAAGGTCCATTTCGTGACGATGATCGAGTATGCTCAGGATCTTCCGGTGCGTGTGGCCTTCCCGCCGATCGGCGAGATTCGGCACACGCTAAGTGAAGTGGTCAGCGCACACGGCCTCAGGCAGGTCAAGATCTCCGAATCCGAGAAGTCGATTCACGTGAGCTATTTCCTCAACGGCAAGCGAGAGGCTCTCTTCCCCGGCGAGGAACTCGTCGTGGTTCCCTCGCCCGAGGTGGATAACTACGCGACCGTTCCGGAGATGTGCGCGGCTCAGGTGGCGGACGAGGTGATTCAGGCGCTGAACACGCCCACCGTCGACTTGGTGGTGGCGAATCTCGTCAACGTGGATGTCGTGGGGCACATTGAGGATCGCGCGGCTGTTCTCGCTGCCGTCGAGGAGGTCGATCGGCAGATCGGTCGTATCGTGTCGGCAGCACTCGCTCAGGGGGTCACTGCTGTGGTGACGGCGGACCATGGGACCGTCGAGAAGTGGCTCTACCCCGACGGGACGGTCGATACGGGGCATACGGATAGTCTCGTGCCGCTGATTGTCGCCGATCCTGAGCTTCGCGGTCACCGGCTCGACGCCGTCAGTGCCTCCGGCGCGCTCCCCGCGCTGACCGATGTGGGGCCGACCCTGCTGCACCTGCTGGGCCTGCCCAAGCCTGCTGAGATGACCGGGCGTAGCCTGCTACCGGGCACGGTGCCTCTTCGGCGCCGTCGCGTGCTGTTGCTGATCGCCGACGGTTGGGGCGTGCGTGATGATGCGTACGGGAATCTCATCCAGGAGGCCCACACACCGTCGATGGATGGCCTCCTGCGCGAATGGCCTCATACCCGCGTGGAAGCTGCCGGTCGTGCCGTCGGGATGCCGCCCGGCACGGTAGGGAACTCAGAGTCCGGACATCTGCACATCGGCGCCGGACGTCGTATTCCGGCGGACCGTGTGCGGATCAACGAAGCGCTGGAGGACGGCTCGTTCTTCGAGAACGAAGCGTTCCTTTGGGCGATGCGTGGGGCGAAGCGGGACGGTACACGGTTGCACCTGCTGGGCATTGTCTCCTTCTATAGCTCACACGGTGCGGTTGAGCACCTGAATGCCTTGCTGGAGATGGCGCGCCGCGAGGGCCTTCCCGAAGTGTACCATCATGCGATGCTCGGTCGGCGAGGCGAGCGCGTCGGCAGCGGGGCGCACTACATCGAGGGCGTAGAGAAGGAGATGGCCCGCCTGGGCACGGGCAGAGAGGTCTCCGTGATCGGCAGGTTCTGGAGCCTCGATCGCGAGGAAAACTGGGATCGCATCGAGAAGACCTATCGCTGGCTGGTTGAGGGCCAGGGGACCAAGGTCCAAACTGAGCCGTAGGGACGCCGGCGACGCTCTCCCGAAGCGTTAGCGTCGTTGCAACAAGGCCGTACTCTGACCTTTGCTGCGCTTGCGCTTCACGAGGCGCAGTCGCCTACCAAGCTCCTTGGCGTCGAGCACGCGCGTGATGGGTGTTGATCCCGCGGCGATGAGGAGCTGCGCTCCCGGCTGCAGGGCGTCGGCGACGCGGATCAGGCCGTGCTCGATGGACACCGGCCCCTCGTCCTCCCTCAAGACCCCGACGACCAGGTCGGGGGAGGTCGACGCCGGCAGAAGGTCGACCTGGTGATGGACGGTGATGGCTGATGCCTCGCAGCCATTGCCGATGAGGTTCATCGCCGCGTAGCGAAGGCTCAAAAGGTCGCGATCGATCAGCGCCACGGACTGGGGACTCAAGACGCGCCACAGGACGGCAGGTATGTGGCCTTGGCCCGGGTTGAAGACAGCAAGGCTGGGCCGGGTGTCCATACCCAGGTTTCCGATCGCTTTGATAAGGGCCTGTGTCGTGTAGCTGAGGGTGTCAAACTCGGGCAGACCGTGGGCCGTGCGTATAGTGAGCGTCATGCCATCGAGGACAAAGGTTATCTCCTCCCGATCATAGATCCCGCGCTCAAAACCGCTGCTCCACGTCGGCGTCGGCTCCGTTGACGTGAAACGGTAGTGGAAGATGGCGTACCCCCGCGCCGGGCCCTCCTGGGATGTCTGGTGCAGCAGGATCTCGATCTCGGGCGCGTCCAGAGTCTTGGCAACCAGCTCCTCCAACGGCGCCACGACGACGATCGCTACGATGCCCTGAGGCGCGAGCAAGGCTTGCGCATCCAGCAGCATCGCGCGGATCACGCGCTTGCCCGCCTTGCCGGGAATGTTGGCGACGATGAGGTCGAAGTCGCGAGCGTCGATCTCGTCATATGCTAAGCTGCCATAGGATAGCGTCCCGGTCAGGTGGTTTCGCTCGGCATTGAGCTGTGTGAAGGCGGTCGCCAAGGCATCCCTATCCACCAGATGCACCTCCGTCCCCTCGTGCAGCCGCGCGAGGGTCAGGCCCAAGGGGCCGTATCCGCACCCAAGATCGAGAATCCTGCTGCCTCTCGGTAGACTGAGATCCTCCAGCGTCTTGAGCAGCTGCAGCGAGCCGAGGTCCACCTGATGGCTGCTGAACAGGCTCTGAGAGACGGCAAAGGTCAGCTGTTGGCGCTTGAGGGTGAGCTCGACCGTCTTCTTGAGATAGACGTTCAGGTCCGTTGAGGGGAGCGATGTCATCTTTTCACCTAACCGCTTTCCGGGGGCAAGACGATGATGGGTCGATAGAGGGCGCTCTGATCATCGCCGGTCTGTCGCTGTAGAACGCCGATCAGATGCCCGTGCAAGTCGTGCGCCTGCACAAGGCAGTCGTGCGCCTGCACAAGGCAGTCGTGCGCCTGCACAAGGCAGTCGTGCGCCTGCACCGAGCCGTTATGTGTCGGGTGCGGGTCGCTCTCCGCCTCTGAGGACGACAGATCGAGGGTTTGGCCGTAGCGAACTGCCCGCTCCTGCTCAGGAGACAACAGCATGACGGGCATCGTGCCTAGCGCAGCCTGGGGCGGGAGCAGAGCCGTCCTGAGACTGTCCGGGTCTTCCAGAGCGTCGAGAGGTCGGCTGTCATCAAGGGTGAAGGCGCCGCTGGCGATGCGGCGCAGACAACGAAGGTGTGCGCCACAGCCGAGGGCCTCGCCCAGGTCGTAGGCCAGGCTGCGAATGTAGGTGCCTGGTGAGCAGTGGACATCGAGCGTCAGGTCGGGCGATTGCCAGTCCAGGATCTCGATGCTGTCGATGGTGACAGGGCGTGGTTCGCGTTCGACTTCCTCACCGCGGCGTGCCAGTTCATAGAGCTTGGTGCCCTGGACCTTGATCGCGGCAACCATCGGCGGTGTCTGCATGAGGGCGCCGCGGAAATGCACGAGCGCCTGTTCGATGTCCGATAGATCGACGTGCACCGGGCGGCGTGCCGTGATGCGGCCTTCCGCGTCGTACGTGTCGGTGGTTTCGCCCAGCCGCAGCACGCCGCGATAATGCTTGTGACCGGCCATGGCGAACCGTGAGAGCCGGGTCGCAGGACCCAGCAGCAGGACCAGGACCCCGGTCGCCATCGGGTCAAGTGTGCCGGCGTGGCCCACACGGCGTAGCTGAGCCAGCCGGCGCACGCGGTTGACGACATCGTGGGACGTCAGCCCTGCAGGTTTATCTACGATCAGTAGGCCGTTCACCAACCGGATCCACGGAGGTTCGCAGCTTCGCCAGCACGCGATCCACGGCGACATCCAGGGGGCCGTCGATCGTACAACCGGAGGCCTGTCGGTGTCCTCCTCCGCCTAGATCGTAGGCGATCTGGGCGACATTGTAGCCCGGTCGCGCGCGCATGCTCACCTTGACCGTGCCGTCGCGCATCTCGATGAAGGTGGCGATGGCCTTGGCCTCGCCGACCCGGCTCAACAGGTTCCCCAGATCCAAATCGTCGTGATCGCTGATGCCGAGGGCCTCTTTCTCGGCAACCGGGAAGGTCGTCCAGGCGATGGGAACGACGCCACCGTCCTCATCGAGCTGCAGCCGATCCAAGGCGATGCCCCATCCGCGCATCTTGCGGTAGGGCACGGAATCGAGCGTTTTCTGCATCACACCCAGGTAGTCTCCGCCGGCCTCGATGAGGTCGCTGACCGTCCTCAAGACAGCAGGCGTCGTGGTCTCCGTGCGTAGGCCGCGTGTGTCGGTCAGGAGCCCCAGGAGCAGGTGGGTCGCGATCTCGCCCGCTGCCGAGACGCCGAGCGCCTCGATCACGTCGACCATCATGAGCGCTGTCGCTGCGGCGTTTGGCCTCACCAGATTGACGTCCCCGAACTGATCATTGGTCTCGTGGTGGTCGATGACGAGCAGCGGTACCCGGCCCCGCCACGATTCGCGATAGATGCCGCCGGTGCGGCTAAGGTCGCTCATATCGATCGCCACGACGAGGTCGATATCCGCTGTCTCAGGTACTTCGGTGACGAAAGCCTCGGCCCCGGGAAGGTGGGCGAGATTATCGGGAAGGTGGTGTACACAAGCTACTATGGGGTGCTTCCCGAGCTGTAGGAGGGCCAGTCTCAGCGCCAACGTCGACCCGACGGTATCACCGTCGGGTCGCGGGTGGGCGATGAGCAGGGGCCTGTCACTCCCCTGTAGCAGTGCTGCAGCCTTACTCAACATCGTCATCGACGTCGTCGGCTTCCCATTCGCCTTCATCCATATCTGCCTCATCGCGTTCGTCAGCCGGTACGGTAGCGCCGGGTAGTCCGCTCGCGCTGAGCAGCTCCTCGATGCGCGCGCCGTGGGCGAGCGAAGGGTCGTAGGTGAATGTGAGTTTGGGGATGTTACGCAGCCTGAGGCTGGGCGCCAGTTGGCTGCGTAACCACCCGGACGCCCCCTCGAGTGCTTGGCGGACTTCGGCGATGTCCTCTTCGTTGCCGATGATGCTGAAGTAGATCTCGGCACGTGTCGTGTCACGGTTCACGCTGACATCGGTGATCGTGACCTCTGACAGCCGGGGATCATTGCTCTGCTCCAACAGCAACTGCGTGACCTTGCGCTGGACCAGCTGGTTGATGCGTTGGGCGTACTTTTTGCTCATCTCGGACAATTCTCCTATTCCTGCTCGACGCGGCGCATCACGTAGAACTGGAGGCGATCTCCGACCTGTAGGTTATTGAACCCGTCGAGCTTGATACCGCACTCGAAGTTCTGTCGCACCTCACGCACGTCCTCGGTGAAACGCTTCAGTGAATCGAGGCTACCGTCGTGAATGGCCTCGTCGTCGCGAATGACACGGACCTTGGCATTGCGACGCACGACGCCACGTGTGACGTAGCAGCCGGCGATGGTCCCGAGACTTGAGATATCAAAGAGTTGCCGTACTTCGGCCTCACCGATCATCACCTGCGCATAGGTGGGTTCGAGCATACCCTTGAGCGCCTTCTCGACGTCGTCGACCAGGCGGTAGATGATCTCGTAGATGTGGATGTCCATCCCTTCCATATCAGCCGTGCGCTGGGCGGCGGTATCTGCAGAGACTCGGAAGCCCAGGATGATGGCGTCTGACGCCATCGCCAGGTTGATGTCAGATTCTGAGATGTTGCCGGCTGCAGCGTGGATCACGTTGACCTTGGGCTTGTTTGCGTCCGGGTCACCGACGCTCAGCCGCTCGATGCTGGTAACGATGGGCTCTATGGATCCCTGGACGTCGGTCTTGAGGACGACGCTGAGCTCTTGCGCCGCACCTTCGCGAATTGCCGATGAGAAGTCATCGAGCGATAGCGGGCGGGTCGGGCGTGAGAGGTCGCGCTGCTTAGCCTCCTCGGCCCGTTTCTCGGCGATGGCGCGCGCGGTCCGCTCATCCTTGACCACTTCGAGCAGATCGCCGGCTTCAGGCACGTCGTGCAGGCCGATGACGACCGTCGGCGTAGCGGGGGGCGCGGTGCGATGGCGTGTGCTGTTCTCGTCTTCGAGAGCTCGAATCTTGCCCCACGTCTTGCCGACCACGACGACATCACCTGTGACGAGCGTACCGTTTTGGACCAATACCGTTGCCAGGGGGCCACGACGCTTATCGAGTCGTCCCTCCAGCACGGTACCCACGGCTTCGCGCTTTGGGTTGGCCTGGACGTTGATCTCATCGGAGACGAGGATGATGGCCTCCAGGAGGTCGTCCAGACCGGTCTTCATCTTGGCCGATACGGGGATGACCATCGTCGTGCCGCCCCAATCATCGGGCATCAGCCCGAGATCGGCAAGCTCCTGCTTGACGACCTCCGGGCGCGCATTCGGCCTGTCCATCTTGTTCAGCGCGACGATGATGGGCACGTGAGCCGCGCGCGCGTGATTGATGGCCTCGATGGTCTGCGGTTTCACACCATCGTCAGCTGCAACGACCAGCACGGCGAGGTCGGTGGTGTTGGCCCCACGGGCGCGCATCGCGGTGAAAGCCTCGTGTCCGGGCGTGTCCAGGAAGGTGATGCGCCGTCCCTCGTGTTTGATCTGGTAGGCGCCGATGTGCTGGGTGATGCCGCCACTCTCACCGCCGACCACGTCCGTGTGCCGAATGGCGTCGAGCAGGGATGTCTTGCCATGGTCGACGTGTCCCAGAACGGTCACCACAGGGGGACGCCCTGTGAGATCCTCGGGGTCCTCATTGGCAAGCAGGATCTGCCAGGCCGAGAGCTCCGATTCGACCCCTGCTTCTTCTTCCAAGTCCGCATAGGGTTGTTTGACCTCAAAACCGAACTCCGCCGCGATGATGGAGGCGGTATCGAAGTCGACCTGTTGATTGATGCTTGCCAGTACACCGTTGCTCATCAGTGCCTTGATGACCTTGATGGGTGTTTCCTCCATCAGTTCAGCCAAATCGCGCACCGTGATGATCTCGGGGACCGTGATTTCCTTGTCTGCCATACGCATTCCTCCCTTTATGTCCGCGTCCGAGGGGTCCGGATGTCCCGGTATCCCAAGACTCACGGACCGTAGTGTCTCTCAGTACTCTATCTGCTCTGGGCCGGCATCAGCCCATCGGTATCAGCCGCATCGGCAGCCGCCGCATCGGCTGCTGCCGCACCGGCTGCTGCCGCATCGGCTGCTGCCGCATGATCCTCCGCCATCGGAGTCGATGCGAGCGAAGCCGCATACGCCTCCAACACGAGAAGATCCTCGGGGCTGAGGGTCGTGCGCAATGCACGTCCCAGGCTTCCCCGCTTGATGGCCAACTCCCAACAGGCTAGTTGCCTGCACAAATAGGCGCCGCGCCCGTTCCTCTTGCCCGTCTCATCGACAGCAACACCTCCTTCAGTGAGCAGCACCACACGTACCAGGTCCCGTTTGGACTTCGTCTCTCGACACGCCACACAGGTTCGCTGTGGTATGTGCTTCTGTCTTGGCTTGCCTTTGCTCTTAACCATGTGCCATCTCCGCTCACCTTTGATCGGCACCAAAAACGGGACGCCAGTCGTCTGACGAAGCAGACCCTTCGGCGTCCCGTTATCCGAGACCGAGTTCGCTGTGAGACTACGCTGGTAGGATCATCGATCGTTAACGCGATGGTGATCGTCGGAGCGACTCGCGTCGCCATGCTGCGCGCGCGGTCTCAACATCGAATGCCGTACCCCGACAGATGTGCGGGGCTTATGACAGGGCTCATCGGAAAAGGACTCCCTATGCTCGGGAACCGGCTTCCGGCAGCCGGAAGGGTCATCATCTTGCTCTCAGTGACATCAATCGCTTCTTGGCTAAAAGTCGTCGGTGTACTCGTCCCACCCTTCAGTGGTGCGACTGCGATGTTTCCGCATCACGAAGGTCTCACCGGTTGAATCGTCATAGACGACGGTGCGGCGCCGCTTGCGTCCCTTACGTCCCTTACGCGACGTCGACCCATCCTCTAGCTCCGGTTCTTCAGTCTCATCGAAGATCGCGGGCTCAAGGTCCTCAATCTCCGAAACGATATCCATGTCCACGATGGCGGGAACCGGCTCCTCGTCATCCTCTGACGGCGGTGTCTCGTCCTCGTCCGCGACCAAGGGCTCGCTCTCATCGGTTACGTCCTCAGCCATCGCCTCTTCGACCGGCTCTTCGTCCTGCTGCGGCGTGGCCGGCAATTCGTCCTCTGCTACGGCTTCGTCGATCATCGTCGGCTCAGCGGGAGCCGGTACGTCCTCGGCAGCGAGTTCACCCTCGGGCGTCACGGCTTCATCGACCTCACCGTAGTCAAGGAGCCCGAGTCCGCTCTCGTCAATGGCCTCTTTGATCTCGCGCAGTGCCTTGATGCCAATGCCGTTGAGCATCAAGAGCGCCTCGTCTCCGACCGCCATTCTCTCCATCAACTCGCCCGCGTTCTCCAGGCCGTTGGTGAGGAGGTGCGTATGGACCTTCTTGGAAATGCCGAGTTCGCTCAAGGGGATCTTGTAGGCCCCTCTCGGCACGCGCGCGTGGGCCTCTTGCTTGGCCTTGACGCGCTCGGCGTCTGCCTTGCGCTGGGCACGCTGCCGCGCCTGGGCCTGGACCGATCCGGGCCGCTGCGCGTCGCGGCGGCTGATGATGGCCTGCCGAACCGCTTTGACGACCGTACCGATGATGTTGCGTTCCTCATCGGTATAGGGGTACTGGTCCTGCTCGTGCATACGCACGATGGATGCCAAACGTGGAATCTGGGTGGCCGTGCCCTTGAGCGCATCCAACAGCTCGGGCGTCTGATTGACCTGCTCGAGCGCCCAGATGGCTGCCTCGGTACCTCCCTGAATGTCCACACGCCAGTTGGTGAGTTTGGCCGCGAGTCGGGCATTCTGTCCTGATCGACCGATCGCCAGCGATAGCTGATCGTCCATCACGACGACGGATGCCGTCCGTCCACCCGGGTTGTTCTCATCCAGGATGACGCAGACGATGGCGGGCACGCTCAGGGCATTGGTGATGAACGTCTCCGGGTCGCTGTGCCACTCGACAACATCGATCCGCTCGCCGTGCAACTCGCGGGAGATGGTCTGAATACGAATGCCCCGCATACCCACGCAGGCGCCCACAGGGTCGATGCCCGGCTGCCGTGCTGACACGGCGACCTTGGCCCGCGTTCCCGCTTCTCGCGCCACCGCGTTGATCTCGACCTGACCGTTGCGGATCTCAGGCACCTCGAGTTCGAGCAGCCGGCGCAGCATCAGAGGGTGGCTCCGGCTTGCGATGATCTCCGGACCACGTGAGCTCCGGCGCACCTCCAGCACGTAGACTCGAATCTTCTGATGGATGACATAACGTTCGCCGGGAATCTGCTCGCGGCGAGGCATGAGCGCCTCTTCGGTTCGTTCCAGGTGCAGGGTGACCCCATGGGGGTTGACCGACTGCACGGTACCGATGATGATCTCGTGCTCCTGCCGGCTGAAGCGGTTAAACTGGCTCTCGCGCTCCGCCTCGCGCAGACGTTGGGTGATGACCTGCTTGGCTGTCTGGGCGGCGATGCGACCGAAGTCATGAGGGGTGACGTCGACCAATACGGCGTCGCCCACCTGCGCGTTGGTGTTCTTAAGGCGAGCCTCTTTGAGGGAGATCTCCGTCTCAGGATCCTCGGCCTCCTCGACGACCGTGCGCTCCAGATAGATGCGTGCCAATCCTGTCTCGAGGCTGATCTCCGCGGACACATTCTGCGTGGCTGGGATCTTCCAGTCACGTCGATATGCGGTCGCCAAGGCAGCGCGGACAGCGTCCAGCACTACTTCTCGCGGCAGGCTGTACTCTGCACAGATCTGGTTAAAGGCCAGGGAGAACTCGCTCTTCATTAAGAATCTGCCTCCACAATCTCTTCCTAATGCATTCGACGAAGAAAAGTGGGGCTCGCCCCACTTTTCAGTATACACTATACTGCTACACTGATGATTATATCATGGCTG
>JAXGUU010000106.1:0-11261 GCA_040774145.1 Anaerolineae bacterium | reverse complement strand
CTGCCCCTGTGGCTGACGGCAACCCCTTCGCTGCTGCGATCCCTGGGCCCACCCGCCCCGAGACGGCGCCCTCGCAGACGAGGGACGAGAACCCTGTGGTTGAAAGCTTGCAGCCCCGTCCCCGGGGCGTCGGACGCGGCGACCCCCTTCGCTGAGAGCCACACCCACCCGCCGACAGGCCGGATGCATACGCCCTGCGGCGAGCTGTCCCTAGCCCCGCACGAAACGGAACAGCCGGAACATGTGCGGGCCCACCTCCGTCGGGAACCGCGTCGCCCCCGTGGGTCGCTGGAACCAGTCCAGGATCGGCTCACCTTCGAGCACCTCGCCGGTCAGCAGATCCCGGATCTCCGTCACGCCCTCCCCCGCCACGAGACTGATCTGCGCTACCTCGGGCAGGAATGACTCAACGATCATGGTATCGTTATCGTAGGCGAACATCGCCACCTGCGGCGGCGCATCCACGCGCACGGGCAGGTCGGCCACCACCACCCGGCGGATATAGGAGAGCACGGGTTCGGGCAGCTTGTAGAGGTCGTCGAAATTGTCCGGGATCGTCAGGACATAGAGCACGCCCGAAGCGTATGCCGCCGAGTGGAACAGCGGATGGCCCGTCGTCTCGGTCAGGCCCGAGATCTCCTCCCAGGAGTCGTTGGTGTTTTAAAGGACGTGTGGGATTAGGATCGGTTCATCGCCGGGCACCCGGGTGCGCCAGCCCATCAGAAACTCGCCGCCGATCCCCTTGGCGTCGGTCACCACCAACTCGACGATGTCCTCGATCGTGTTACCCGGCTCGCCGCCCTGCAGCGCTTTGTAGAGCCCCGAGGTCACCACAACGGTCTTGCCGTCGAGCAACTGCGTCCGGATCTTCCTGACGATGTCGGGATCGGCTGCCGCGGCCTCGGTCAACAACACCGTGTCGGCCTCCGCCGGGAAGGAGGGCTGAAGGGCGATCGGGATGCCCAGCATGCCCAGGTAGTTGTGCAGGAAGTCCTCGCCCGAGGTGGCGTGATAGGGCCGATAGCCGGCGACGCCCACCGGCTCGCCGAGCTCGCCCACGACCTCATCGACCAACCCGAAGGCGTGGCCCGCAGCCAGGGAGTAGGTGGCGTTCTCGCTGAAGGTGCCGTCGGGCTTGCGGTAGCCGAAGCCGTCCACCATCGCGTCGAAGTTGACGCCCACGCCCCAGCTCTGCGGCGAGGCGGGCCGGTCGCCCTGCCACGACGCGCGCTGCTCGGGGCTGATCCCGCGGATGATCTGTCGGTAGTCGAAGAGCGTGCACTCGGGCGCCTTCGCGAAGACGGTCAGCCAGAGCTGCTCGGCGTAGCGGTCGATGGTATCGGCCCCACCCGGGTCGACCCAGCCGCCGAGGTTGGCGCCGGGCTTGAGCGACTCGATGTAGCGGACGAGCTGGTAGCTCTCATAGGCCTGCAGGTGCTGCATACTCAACACGGCGGAGCGCGTCTCGGTACCGGTGTAGAGCCCATCGAAGATCGCGGGCTGCAGCTCCATGTTGAAGCCCAGTGCGGGGAAGTGCTCGTACCAGTTGGGGTACTTGATGGTGACCTGCACGTCGGGGTTGACCGCCTTGGCAGGGCCGACGACGAGGTCCTGCGCCGCCTTAGCCATCAGGTCGAGGCGATAGTCGGTCCAACTGCGGTTGCCCTTCGCCTCGATACAGGCGGGACACTTACAGTTGGTGAAGAAGAAGTCGTCCAAAATGAAGTTATCGAAGAGCGACGCGGTGTACTCGGCGATCTCCTGCACCTTCGCCCGCGACTCGGGGCGCGTGTAGCAGAAGGTCTCGAAGCGGTTGCGCTCGTTGATCGTGTAAGTGATCCCGCCGCCGACATCGATGCCGCGGTCGAGGAAGAACCGCTTGACGGTCTCGACCGTCTCCCGATCGGGAATCACCGTGTCGCGGTGGGTCTCCAGATAGACCTTCCCGACCCTCAGATGGCGCTGGATAACGTCGAAGTAGGCCGCGAGACGGTCCAGGTCGGCCATCTCCCGTACCTCGTACGCGCGCGTGTAGATCGCCACATTGAAGTTCTCATACCGTTCAGCCGTCACAGACATCTTGAAACCTCCATAGATTGAGTTGATCTGAACAGACTGGACAGGATTCACAAGATAATCGGGATGATCAGGATTTGGTGTTCTCCAGGAGAAACCGGCCCCTAAGAAGAGACGCAATCCTGTCCATCCTGCTCATCCTGTGAATCCTGTCGATCTCCTACATCTCAACCGCAGACATCACGACCTGCCCCTCGCGAGCATCGACCAGTCCGAGTGAGAGGATGATGCCCAGGACGTAAAAGCCGGCGGAGAGCACCAGCAAGGGCGTAAAGCCCAGCCAGTCGACCAACAAGCCGCTCGCCAACGCCGAAAAACGCGCGATGCCGAAGAGCGTGCTGTTGAAGCCCAGATAGAGTGGTCGCTCGGCCTCGGGCACGATGTCCAGCAGATAGCTGATGCCGGCGATCAGCGTGCCCGAACTGAAGACGCCCATCACGACAAAGACCAAGCCGTAGCCGTACGCCGGCAGCGGCGATCCGGCGGGCATCGTGTGAGTGGCCACTCCGTTGAGCAGCGCTGCCAGCGGGACACCCAATCCGACGATGGCGGCGCCCTGCACCACCGCGCGGTTGCCGTGCCGGTCGCTCAGACGCGACCACCCCAGATTCGAGAGCACCGAGGCGACGGTGCGCGCCGCGAGGTAGACGCCGATCATCTGCGGGGCGATACCCAACTCCTCCTTGGCGTAGACGATGTAGAAGGGCGTCACCCACTCTGGAGGCACCAGCGCCAACCGCGCCAGGACGAAGGTCCGATAGTGGGGATCGGTCTTCAGCAAGCCGAAGCCGCGCCGGAACTGCGCCCCCACGCTCACCGAGCGCTCAACAACCCTGCTCGGCGGCTCGTCGACCAGGCGCCAGGCCAACGCCGTCAGCGCGAAGAAGACGGCAGCCAGCAGGAAGAGCACCGCGACGTTGAGCGGGAAGGTCAGCCCCAGCGGCTCGGTCAACAGAGCGCCGACCACCGCGCTGGCCCCCAACACCAGGATGTTGCCCCAGAAGTTTCGCTGGGCGAAGAAGACCCCCCGGCGGTGAATGGGGATCGCTTTGCCGACCATATCGAGAAAGGGCTGCCCGATCAGACCCGAGCTCAGACTGTGTAAGATCAAGATGGCAAAGAAGCCCCTCACCAGCCAAGGGCTCCCCACAGGCGTGAGCGCCACCAGCACCGCCATGCCGAGTAGGAGCGTGCACCGGAGGAACGACAACACCAGGTAAGCAGGCAATTTTCGCGGCTGTCTCTGTAGGTAGCCCGAGGCGCCAATCTGCAGAAGAAACGAACTGCCCAATCTGATCGGCTGCACGGCGCCGATCAAGACATTGGCGACCTGCAGCTGCGCCAGAAACCAGCTCAGGACCATGTCCGGGTCCACGAAGGCATTGGCTACCGTCACCAACGCGCCGTTGATCACACCTAGCCGGAAATTGCGCCGGTAAGCCGATGGCGACAGACTGGCGTCGGCGCTGCCGTGCGTGCAGTCATGAGAGCTCATAGAGCGCGCTACCCCCTGACCAATACCTCGGCGCGGACGAAAACTAACTGCATCATTGTGTCTCACGCTCCGGATGGCCTCTCATATAGTCCAGCAGCGCCCAGCGCCCCGACGCCAACTGACGCCGCAGCGAATCCTCAGCGGCTGCCACGTCTCGTGCCCTCAGTGCGGTCAGCAACTCGCGATGCTGGGCAATGCCGTGGGTGTTGAGGCGGTGGTTCGGATCATATGACTCGATCAGCAGCTCCATCCGGTCCGAGAGCAGCGGCAGCATCTCGAGAAGGACGCTGTTATCCGAGGCTTCAACCAGGATCTCGTGAAAGCGTCGGTCCGCAGCGTTGAACGCGGCCCGATCACCCGCCGCGTACGCCGTCTCCTGCACCTCGATCGCCTCCTGCAGCCTGCACAGCGCCGCCTCATCCGCGCGCGCTGCCGTCAACCGGACCGCCAGCGCCTCCAGCTCGATGCGCACATCGAAGATATCGCTCACCTGCTCCACGCTCAGCGCGCGCACCCGTGGCCCGCTATACGGAACCACCTCCACCAGCCCCACCCGCTCCAAGCGCGCCACCGCCTCACGCAACGGCGTGTTGCTCACGTCGAGATCGTTCGCCAAGTGCGTCAGATTCAGCCGCGTCCCCGGCGGGAACTCTCCGCTCAAGATCCGCTCCCTGAGTGCTACATAGACCCGGTCGGAGAGTGTTCCCGTATCGATCATCTCCCTGCTCCTCGCTCGAACGACTATGCACCGTGCATCATGCATAGTAATGCCAGGACCGGCACATGTCAACTGTGCCCTAGCCTGGCTCTTGTGCGTATTGACATTGGCCGTGATCGGGCCTATGATGAGTGTAGTTCTCCTCAACGCCTGGCGTTACGCCAACGCCCGCTTCAGACCGGTAAATGGATCAACTGACGACATCGCTCTCAGACATGGCCGGCAGCCCACGCACAGTCCGTGATAGAAGGAGGCACAAGAAGACATGCCGAAATTCGAACGCGAAGTTGAGATTGACGCATCTGTGGAGAAGGTCTGGGAGATGATCACGAAGCCCGAGTACTGGCCTCAATGGTTCCCCGGCATCGAGAGCGTTGCGAACGTGAGCGCGATCCAGGAAGGCGGGACCTTTGAGTGGACCCACGAAGGGCAGACGGGCCACGGCACGATCGTGGCGATGAAGCCGCACAAGCGGCTGGAGGTGATGACCCACCTGGGGGACGACAAAGATGCCCACGTCTTCAAGCTGCGCGCGACCGGCGGCTTCCTCGGGCTGGCGAAAGACGAGTGCAAGGTCGAGTATACGCTTGACACATTGATGGGCGGTGGCTTACTGGGCAGCTTCGTCGCCGGCGGTAACCCCAAGGATGCCATCAGGGTCAAGAAGGCCGTCCACATGCTGAGAAAAGTGGTCGAAAGCCATTAGGAGGCAATGCTATGGGTTTGATCGCAACCATCGTAGTGGGCCTGATCGCAGGTCTGGTGGCATCCTGGCTGATGAAAGCCGACACCGGTGTCATCGTGGACATCATCCTGGGCATCGTCGGCAGCGTGGTAGGCGGCTGGATCACCAGCCTCTTATTGCACGTCGACCTCGTGAGCGGCTTCAATCTGACGAGCATCATCGTCGCGATCATCGGCGCAGTGGTCGTGATCGCGCTCTACCGCTTCATCCGTCGGAAACGATAGGCAGACTCGGACAAACTGGCTCTAAAGGCCACCCATACACTCTAGATAGTGGGCGCACGCAGCGTGCGCCCACTGTGTTTTGGTGCGCAGCACCCCCCTCCCCCGGCGGGGACAGTCTGCGAACCGCGTGGAGACACCGACCACGCGTTCTATGTGAATGACCGCCGCGCAATCGCCCTACGACGACACGCGCACCCGCCCGGCAGCGAAGTCGGCGACGACCTCGTAGCGTACGCCATCGGCGCCCGTCACCCAGACACCACGAACCAGCTCTCCAGACTCTGGCAGACGTCCGCCCGCAAGCGCCGCCGTCTCCACAGCCCCGCCGCCCGAGAGGACGGCAAAGCCGACATCGATCAACACCTCGCCGGACTCGGTGGGCGTGAGCGTGGTCCGGACCGAGCTACAGATCTCCTCGACGAAGAGCGAGCGGTACCGCCCGCCGCGACGTGTCGCAGCACGATCGATGAGAAGGGTGTCGGCACCGTAGAGGAGGCTGACGCCCAGGACATCGTCGACGGTGAGCCACGGGCTGTCAAGGCAGACGAGAGCGCCCTCGTGGGCCGACGAATCGGAAGGCGGGCTGGTGAGGGTCCGCAGACCCGATGCGCTGTCGATCGAGCGGCGGAAGCCGTTGAAGCCGTCGTTGGCGATGTTGAGGTGCAGACCCTTGAGCTCAACGAGATAGCCCAGACGGTCGTCCGCGGCGATGACGAGCTGCAGCCCCACGCAGGTGCGCCCGTCGGGCAGCGCGGCGAAGGCCATATGCGTCACCGCCTGGTCCGTGCAGATGGCGCCCTCATCGACGCGCATGTCGACGCCCTCCATCACCGCGCCGCAAGTGGCAAAGCCACCGTCGAAGGACTCAATCGAGTGGCGCAGCAGGCGCCGGTGCTTGCCGCTGTCGTCGCCGTCATCGCCCAGGAAACGCACGACCGGCGCGAGGTTGCGCGCCCACTCCGCCGTGCTGATGGCCGTGTCATCGCTGGGCGGCACACACATGCCCTGTGTCAGACCCCGCGCGCGCCACGCGAAAGAGGCAAGGCGGGACCTCGTGCGGTGCATCACGGCCCCATGCTCAGACTCGCACCATCCGCCGGTGACCGAGCCCTCAAAGTCCTCGGCAGGGGCACCGGCGGCGTCAACGAGCGGCAGGTAGTTGGCCAGCATCGAGAGCGCCACAGCGCGATCCGACTCGAGACGGGTGAAGTAGTGCGGATTGGTGTCCCGCATCGCGCCCATCCGACCACCGTAGAAGGTGCCGTCATCACCGGCGCCCATCTCCTCCTCGATCCACGTGAGTTGTCGTGCGACCAGGGCCAGCGCGTGCCCGTCATCCAGGGCATCGGCAGCGAAGAGCAGCGCGGGCAGGAGGTAGTCCTGGCAGTAGCTATAGCGCACACGGCTGTCGCCGCCGATCCTCGCCAGCCGCCCATTGCCGAAGACCATCCGACGCAGGACCCGCCATAGATCGGCCTGATGATGGATCAGCGTCTCGGGCAGCGCGAGCCCCGCTCGGCGCATATCAAAATGGAGCATCGCCGCGTTGCTGACGCAGATCACCATGTAGCCGACGTTCATGTAGCCGTGGTGATCCAGGCCATAGTTGGGGAAGAAGTTCGCCCCTACGTAACGCTCCGCCACCGGCTTGCCCGCAACGATGGTCTGGTCCTCCGCATCCGCCGGGACGGAGATCCCGTTAATGAAGTAGGCGTGCGCCCGCTCCATCCAGGCAGCAGCATCCGGCGCATCAGGATACAACTGGGCCGCACGCCAGAGCAACGCCCCTGACCAGATGTTGGACTCCGGCACGTTGCAGCCGCTGTCGTCCCAGCGTCCTGCCACCACACCGAGATGCTCCCCGCGGTGAGCGTGGTGCAACAGCCACGACGCCTCACTCGTGAGCACGCGACGGAGCGCCGTCCGGTCGTCATCCGTCAACACATCGGACAACATCGGGACGCCGTGCATCCCCCGTTCGATACCCAACATACTGATCCAGCTATGGCCCCATTGACGCCCATCGTTGCCGGTCCGATCACCGGTGACGTGCGTCGCGAGGGCAAACCGAAGCGCGGAAAGCGCGCGCATGCGCCAGTGATCCGCGGCTGCAGCCCTCGTGGCGTGAGCCAGCGTCGCCAACGCCGCCGCATAGTTCCAGTTGGACTGGACCCCCCAATGGATATAGCCGGGACCGTAGCACCCTAGCGTCGTGTCGCCGACAACCCGGTGCCAATAGGGCTCCACCGCCTCAGCCCAGCGTGCCAACAGCAACGTAGCACGCTCCACCAGCGTCTCAATCATCGGCCCCTCCGTAGAACCACATACCCGGGCAGTTTACACCTGCCCCGCAAGGAGTACAATAGACGCAAGAATCCAGGGGGATAGATATGTGAGCATCAACACAATCACCGAACGCTTGAGCACGCAGCCGAGGACGCGCTTCGTGGCCTTCGGCTCCTCGAACACCGAACGGCGCATCCACGGATTGCACTGGTTCGACTGGCTCGACCTGGGCCTGGCACAGACGTACGGTCGCCGGCACCACGCCATCAACGCCGGCGTCGGTGGTGACACGACCCGCGACCTGCTGTCACGGTTTGACGAGGATGTGGCGCGCTATCTCCCGCACGTGGTCTTCGTCACCATCGGCGGCAACGACGCCAAGCCCGACTCAGGGATTGACGCCGCGTCCTTTGAGGGGAACCTTCGCACCCTGGAGGGCGCGATTCGTGACCTGGGCGCTGTCCCGGTCCTTCAGACCTACTACGCTGCCGACATCAAGCGGATGGATCCCGACCACGGCGCGCGCTTTCTCGACTTCATGGCTACTGTGCGTCGGGTGGCGATGGAGACCCAGACCCCCCTTGTGGACCATCATCGACGCTGGGAGCCCCTGCGCCTACAGCATCTGGAGCTCTACCGCGAGCTGATGCAGGATCCCCTCCACGTCAATCCCCTGGGCAATATGCTGATGGGCCTCGACCTCATTCGCGCCTTTGGGGCTCAGCTCACCGAGGAGCAGGAGATCGTCTGCACGCGCGGGCGCCTGTTCCAGAAGATCCTGGACGCGCTGGTCTAGCTCAGGTCACCGGACCCGTCGCCTCCTCCAGCGCCGTCAGATAGACCAGGGCCTCCTCACGGCTGTTGCCGCACATCTCCGGATCGGGACGCAGGCGTACGCAGACGTCCGGGCGGTCGGGACGACCGAAAAGCTTGCACAGGTTACCCTCGGTCAGCTGCACACAACGCACGCCCGCGGGCTTGCCCTCAGGCATACCCGGAATCGGTGAGGAGATCGACGGCGCGATACAGCAGGCACCGCAGCCTACACGACACCTCACCCCGCGCTCGCCGCGGGCTCCACCGCTGCTACGCGCGCCCGCACGAAATCAGCCACCGCCGCGACCGCTGCATCACGCTCGCAGTCACGGAACATCTCGTGCTCCGTCTTCTCAAACCAGACGATGGTCTTGTCGGCAGGCGGGGTCCCGATCTCGGCATAGACGATCTCCGCGCTCTCCGGTGCCACCGTGCTGTCGTTCCGGCTCTGTAGGATGCAGGCGGGCACCTGCACGTCCGGCAGGCGGTCGCGCGCTACCTTGCTGAAGGCCAGCAACTGCGCGATGGCCTCCATCGGCGCCCAGGGATAGTTCGTATCATACTGCGCGAGCGACGGGTCGGCATAGTTGGGCGGCATATCCCACTTCGGCATCACCCGCTGGACCAGCGGCACCAGAAAGCCCAGGGGACGACCCGGCGCCAGGGGAGATGCCAGCTGTACGGCGGGCGCCGCCAGGACCACGCTGTCGATATCGGCCCCAAAGTCAGCCGCCAGGCTGATCGTGACCAGGGTGCCCATACTGTGACCGACGATGATCGCCCGGTCCACCTCGGTCAGGAGATCACGCAGCGCATCGGCTGCGTCCGCCACCCAGTCCTGCCAGCGCACGCCGCGCAGTGCCTCAGGCGTGTCCGCGCCGTGTCCGCGCAGCACGGGCATACGGGTAGGCAGCCCCATCGCCTCCAGCGGAGGGGCGATGTCCCGCACACAATCCAAGCTCGAGGTGAACCCATGGACGATCAGAACGCCAAGCGGAGCCTTACTCATCCCCACCTCCTAATTGAAGCCAAGTATCCGGTTCATCCATTCAGTCCGAAGTAGTCCGCCACCGTCGCCATTCGCTCCTCGACACCTGACGAGCCATCAACCCAGACACACGGAAGGTCGCGGGCTGCCGCCTCATCCGCCACCCAACGGGCGAAGGCTACATCGCGGTCCATCCAGTTCTCCAACGCCGCCTGCGGATCGTCGCATGTCGCAAGGATCTCCTGTACCCAAGCCCCTCGCTTCGGGTAGAACTCTCGTTGAAAGGCCTCGGTCGGTACCATCCAGATGGCCTGCTGAGGGCGTGATAGGTATGGCTTCACCAATACGGGCAGCAAGGCGGTCCCCTCCGCCAGCACCGGTCCCGTGTCCGGTAGCGCGCGCAGGTCCTCCAGGATCAACTCAAACTGCTCGGAATAGGCCGCGATAGCCTCCTCCAACAACACCTCGTGCGGCTGCATCCACAGATCCGACCACGGTGTGTTCACCCATTTGTGGGTCACCGGATGCTTCTCCGCCGAGATACGCTTGACATAGTCGCTGAAGGCCCCATCCACGTGATAGACGTGTATCCCGAGACGGTCCGACAGCCTATCGGCGATCGAGCTCTTGCCCGAACACGGCGCCCCCCCAAGCCACCGAATGTGACCAAGCGATCTCATCGCGCTACACCGGCTGCCCGATCACCAAGAACGTGCTGCAGCATCGCCCGGTAGAGGGTCAGTTGGATATCCAGAATCTGCTCCGGCTCGACGGTGTAGGCATCGGCGCCGACCGTGCCGTGCGGACACTCAAAGGTGAAGGTCGGCGCACCGCTGGTATGATAGAGTGCCGGCACAAGATTGAACGAGGCGGAGCGAGGGTCCATCTCTGCTTGCGGTTCAAACGGGCGTCCGTGGCGTAGAGACAGCGCATCGAGCAGGGCATAGACGCGAGCCGCCAGCGCACCCACCTCCGCCTGTACCTCAAGCGGTACGTAGCCGGGTCTCAGTACGGCGGGCGGGGCCTGATGGCTGTGCAGGACGGTAATCAGATCGGGCGCCTCCTGTCTGGCAACACGCAGGAGGGCCGTCACCTCCGCAGACGTCGCCCCAAACCACTCGTCGTGCATAGGATTGACGCCCTGGTCGTTGAAGTAACAGCCCAGGAAGCCCACATGCGGGCCCACCATCGGGTGCTGGGACTTGCACCCGGGCCATCCCCACAGCACATCGCGCGCATCGGTGCCCTGTCCCCAGAACCGGATATCGTCGTGCCCCATGCCATTCAGCAGACGGGGTTCGAACCTTGCCAATCCGTCGGGGTTGCCGGTTGGGAGGATCACCAACCTGCACTGCTCACCGAGGCGCTGAAGCTCAGGCTGGGGGCGCCCCTGCAGATCGTGGCCCGTCTCCATCACCCTGATCAGCGACAACAGTCCCGTCAATCCCTCCGTCTCGTGACCGTGCACGGGCCCCACAAAGTAGAGCACGGGTCTGGTGCGAGCAGCCTTGTCCGCATAGGCCTCAGGCGCACGGGCCGCGACAGCGGAGTTGAAGTTGGCATGCCGTTTCGGCACCTCGCGATCGCCATAAGTAACCAACCACAGTGGATAGCCACCCGGGGACTCGGCGACCACTGAGACATCGCCACGCCGAAGTCGCGTCATCTCTTCGGCGATCCGGTCGCTATCCGCCACCCAGAAACCAGGCACCGGTTGATCGAGCATCCGACCGACCGCCTCAGCGTAGGTCATCGTCTCCCGCATCCCCTCACCCCTCACTGTGTCTCCATCCGTTCGGGGCGCGGATCGGGTTCGCCACCCAGCGCCTCGATGTCACGCATCACTCGCCGCGACCTGAAGTAGATCACCCCCCCCACCCCAGCAGGTACCAAGCAGAAGATAGCGTAAGCCG
>JAXGUU010000105.1:0-11283 GCA_040774145.1 Anaerolineae bacterium | reverse complement strand
CCCACGTGGAAAAGGTCCTGCTGGCCCTCAGCCTTGCCGCCCTCAGCTACATCATCACGGCGATCGTGCTCGACCCGCCATGGGGCCAGATCCTCCGCGAGGCGGTGACGCCCTCCATCCGACCCGATCCCCAGTACATCATGGCGGTGCTGGCTACCATCGGCACGACGATCACGCCGTGGGGCATTGTCTATATGCAGGCCTCGGTAGCGGACAAGGGCGTACCCTTGGAGCAGTACTCGTATACGCGCATCGATGTGGTCTTCGGCGCCGCCTGGGGCAACATCGTCTCGGCCTTTATCGTGATCTGCACGGCGGCCTCGCTGTTTGCCGTCGGCATCGCCGTCGAGTCTGCAGAGGCGGCAGCCTTAGCGCTCGAACCATTGGCGGGGAGCGGTGCACGCTATCTCTTCTCGTCCGGACTGCTGGGCGCGTCGCTACTGGCAGCCTCGGTGTTACCCCTCTCCACCAGCTACGCCGTCTGCGAGGCCTTTGGGTGGGAACGCGGCCTGAACCAGCGGTCCAAGGAAGCCCCTGTCTTCTACGGCCTCTATCTGGGGATGATTGTCAGCAGCGTGCTCGTGGTCCTCATACCTGGCATCCCGCTCTTCCCACTGATGTGGCTTTCACAGGCCCTGAACGCGCTGCTCTTGCCGGTGATCCTGGTCCTGGTGCTCAAGCTGGTCAACGACCGCTCGATCATGGGTGACTGGCGCAATTCGCGACTGCAGAACTCCCTGGCCTGGGGCCTGACCGTGCTCATCACCGCCGTCGCGGTACTGCTGCTCGTGTCGTCGTTCTTGCCCAGCCTGCCTGCACCCGCATCCTAGCCGGTGCCTGCATGCTCCCTCTCTCCCTGCCTTCATCCTGCAGAGAGAGGGAGCGTTCCCACGATCCGGGTCTCGTCCACGAACGGCAGGGATCGAACGATGGCCTATCACCTCCGGCGAGTCGGACAGATCCCCAAGATCCATGTGCAGTGTGCGCTGCAGTAGCTTGACCTGCTGACTCAGCAGCGTTTGCAGATCGAGAGGATGGCGCTGTACGTCGCCCTGGCGGCTGAAGTCGAGCATCTGCTGAATCAGATCGGCCGCTTGACCGGACTGATCGCTGATCACGTCCATCCAGCGTTGGACCGGATGCGCGGGCCCCAGCGATCTCCTCGCCATATGGGCGTAGAGCACAATCACCGCCAGAATGTTGTTGAAGTCGTGGGCCATACCCGCCGCGAGCTGGCCCACCGCCGCCAGGCGTTCCTGACGCTGTTGCTGAAGGCGCGCTTGCCGCTCCTGCGTCGCATCGCCGATCACCATGACCCAGAGCATCGCCTCGGATGGCTCATCGATCGGCTGAGCCACAATCCCTAAAGTGCGACCTTCGGCTGTCACCTCATGCCAGAGCTCCTCAGGAGGCGGAGCCAGGAAGACCGCCAACGGTCTACCTCCCAGGTGCGTGATGTGGGCGCCATCGCCCCCTGCGGAGAGCACCGACAGATGATGTCTTGCTGCGGGGTTGGCCAACAGAACTTGGCCGTGCACATCTAGCAGTACGACGCCCTCAGGCACAGTGTCCACGATCTGCTGAACTCGGCGTGCCTGCGCCGCCACCTGCTCGTGAAGCGTCGCCCGGCGGATCGCATTCGCTGCCATATCGGCAATCGCCGTGAGCAGTCCCAGGACATGCTCGGTCAGCGTGCGATCACTGGCAACCCAGAGCAGCCCAATCGGCTCTCCCTCGCTGATCATCGGAGCGGCGGCAACAGCCCGAGGTTTCCTGAAGAGATCGGGCCGAAACAAGCGCGGATCGTCCTGAGCGGCATTGCTCAGATAGGGCTTGCCGGACGCCAAGACAGATGGACTCAACCCTTGCCCCAGCGGAATGTCCATCCCTGTCGCGTTGGCCCACGACCCCCGGCCCAGCTCGATGTGGACAACGCCGGTCTCGGGGTCGACCACCTCAAAGGTGGCCCCGTCCACCTCGAGCAACTCCACCAACTGCTGCAGAATCACCGCCGGCATCTCGGCACGGGTCGACGCGGTTCTCAGTGCCGCGCTCACGGCAGCGAGTGTTTCCGTCTCGTGCAACCGCGCCTGCACCTGCTGATACAGGTAGGCGTTCCGGATCGCCGCCGCAAACTGGACCGCTAATGTCTCCATCAGCAGGCGATGGTGACGGCTATAGGCTTTTGGTTCGTAGCTCTGCGCCGAGATCATCCCTGCGACGCGATCCTCGCTGCGGAAAGGTACGGCCAGGACGGAGCGCACGGACACCTCGGTGCCGAAGTAGCTGGCACTGAAATCGTGGTGAACGTCCAGGTCATCGATCAGGACCGTCTCGCCACGGGCGATGACATAGCCGCTGAGCCCGCCATCACGTGGAAAGCGTTTGGCAGGCCACCGACCATCGCGGTCAACGAGGTACACGGCGTGATGGCCCTCCTCGGCGTCATCCGCCAGGGTGATCACGAACGCGTCACAAGGCATGACCGCTGCCACGGCGTGGTGAACGGCGACATAGGTCTCTTCCGGATCGAGGCCTGCAGCGAACAGCTGCCGGCTCACCCGATGCAGGGCCTCGAGTTCAGCAAGCCGCTGTCGGAGCTGCTCCTCATGCCGTTTGCGCTCAGTGATGTCGCGACCGATGCCCAGTAGCCCGATGAGGTTCCCGGACGCATCATGCAGGGGCAGCTTCGTGGTGAGTAGCCAGCGTTCTTGGCCATCGCGCACGGTCAGACTATCCTCGTGGTTATACAGCGGCTCGCCACTGTCCGGCACAGCACGATCACGCGCGTAGAAGCGCGCGGCTGCCTCCTCGGGAAACAGCTCGAAGTCGGTCTTCCCCAGCACATCGACCTCATCAGCGGTACCGATGTTGTCCAGGTCGGCTCGGTTCACGAGCAGCTTGCGGGTCTCCAAGTCCTTGAGGTAGACGGCATCCGGCAGGTTATTGAGGACCAGGCGCAACAGCCGACGCTCCTCCTCCAGGGCCGCCTGTGCAGCCTTACGCTCGGTGATATCGTGAGCGAAGCCGGTGATGCTGGTCGTTCCCGCTTCATCGATCCGCGTGGCGGCCGTGATCTCCACGACAAGCGGAGCGCCCGTCTTGGTGAGCAGCCGCAGCTCATGATAGTCGCTCCTCTCCCCCTTCGTCAGACGTGCCCACGCCTGGGATGCCACGTCACGATCATCCGGATGGATCAGGTCTGCAAAAGGCCGGGCCATCCATTCATCGGCCGACCAGCCCGTGACACGTTCAAAGAAGGGGTTGAGCAGGTTGAAGGTGCCGTCAGATGCTAGACTGTAGACGATCTCCGAGACGCCCTCGAAGAGCGCGCTGGCGGCGTCCGAACGCCGCTATCGCGCGCTCTTCGAGGGGCGGTGTTCTATGGGCACGCCACACTCGCGAACGGTCGACACGCACTCCCCCCCCCCTCCAGCCCGACGCAACTAGGCTTACGGTATCATCGCACAGTCACAACAACCAACCGTCGCAGGTGCCGGTGGTGCAGGCTCGCTTCCTCACAGCCTATGGACAACAGACTGACCTACAGCACGGCCTCGGCCAGAGCTTCCAGTCGATCCCACGCCGCCAGATCGAGCCACTGCAACATCACGCCATCGATACCTAGGTCAGCCAGCTCTGCCAACTGCTCGCGCACGGCGCCTGCCGTGCCGACAATCGCGCCCGCTGCCCGCAACTGCTCCACCGACTCACCGCGCTCAGCCAGCACCTGACGCAGCTCCGCCTCGTCGCGACCGAAGAAGATGCCGGTCATCAGGGTGCGACGCACGGCCTCGGGCCGGCGGCCCTCCGCCTCCAAGAGCCCATCCAGGTGCGCACTCAGCTTCTGCCACTGCGCCGGGGTTCGCCAGACGCAGTTCCATTCGTCCGCGTACTTGGCCACCAACGGGAGCGTGCGTCGTCGCCCATTGCCCCCGATCGTGATCGGAGGTCCACCCTCCCGCTGAGGACGAGGCGACAGCATCGCGTCGTGAAGCTCATAGTACTCACCCTCAAAGGTGATCGGAGTCTCCGACCGCATGAGCTGTGTGACGACCTCCAGATACTCCTGGAAACGGGCAAAGCGCGGACCCGTCTTGAGCAGCGGGAAACCGAAGGCACGATGCTCGGCCTCGTTCCAACCGGCCCCCAAACCCAGTCGCAGCCTACCACCCGAAAGGTCATCCACCTGTGACGCCATCCACGCCGTGATCACAGGTGGGCGAAAGGCCGACGGGCTGACCAGCGAACCGAAGGCGATGCGTTTCGTGTGAGATGCCAGCCACGTGAGTGAGACCCACAGCTCCAGGGCCGCCTGTTCAGGCGGGGCCCCTTGCGGCAGGTGATCCGAGCGGTAAAGCCCGGCGAAGCCCAGATCCTCAACCATCTGCGCCATCCGCGTCCATTCAGGCCAGTAAACGCCGGCCTGCCCCTCCATCATCATCGCGATATCCATCATGTCTCCCCTCTCTCCCATTCACATACGTTCCGACAACACTTCGATCATCTGCCGTCCCACCGCCGTCCACTGCCGCATAAAGTCAGCGTCCGCCTGGTACGTGTACATCACGCCCTCAGGTGCCGCAGGGTCAACGAAAGCAAACCCCTCGCCCGGATCCCACGCATAGAGGACTTTGTAGTGCGACCACCCGGCGTATCTTCCGGCTCTGAAGCGCAGCGGTTCGCCGACGATGACGATCGTCGGACGCCCTCGATCGATGTTATCGAGCAGCGCCTGACGTCGGGCTAGGACGCGCCAGCGGGCAGCAAAACCCTCCTGCTTCAGCGCACGCGCCACCCCCCACGGGAAGGTTGCCCAGCCCTTGATCCGCGAGGGGATCCACCCCCCTCGTACAGCGCGCGGTCCCTCCATCTTGCGTGCGAGTAGGTCCCCATCGACCACCGCGGCATCACGGAGGCTGTTGGCCACAAACATCGCCGAATAGGGGCCACAGTCATTCGAACTGCCTTGGTGTCGGTGCCACTTCGGCAATGGGTGCCGGACCTGCTTCTTCCACGCCTTGTGTTTCGGATTCGAGAACGGTTGCTCCGCCACAAGCCCACCTCCTACCCTGCTTGCCGTACCGGCTACCCGCCTAGGATGCCTGCCACGAGTGTCGCCAGCGTTCCCAGATCGACCGGCTTCTGAGCCCAAGTCGTCACACCCAGTTCCGCCAAGCCACGCATCTCATGCCCGAGACTATGCCCGCTCAGGAGCAGCAGCGGCACGGTGTTACCGCGGTCGCGAAGGGCAGCAGCCAGGGCCTTACCTCCCATCTCGGGCATGATGAGATCGCTCAGGATCAGGTCGACCCCTTCGGTCCTCGCATCCAAGAGGGCGAGAGCCTCCACCCCATCACAGGCCTCCAGCACCCGGTAGCGCAACGACCTCAGCGACTCGACCAGTGAGGCACGCGTCGCCGGATTGTCCTCCACCACCAGGATCGTCTGTCCCAACCCGTGGGGTAGAGCCTCATCACGCGAGACGACCCCCTCCGGCTGCGGCGCGACCACCTGTGCGGGTAGACAGATGGTGAAGGACGTGCCCTGCCCTAGAACGCTGGCAACCCCGATCTCACCGCCATGCTGCTTTACGATACCGTGAACCTGCGCCAGCCCCAGCCCGGTGCCCTCGCCAGGCCCCTTCGTCGTGAAGAAGGGATCGAAAATCCTCTCAAGCCCCTCCGGTGGGATCCCCACCCCGGTATCCGACACGATGAGCCGCACCCACGCGCCGGGGCTCAGCAGCGGCAGTGGAGCCGGCTCCGCCGGTCGCAGGCTCAATCGATCCAACCTCAGCGTCAGCATCCCACCCTCCGGCATCGCATCCCGCGCGTTGACCGCGAGATTGAGCACGACCTGCTGGATACGCGTCGCGTCGACGTTCACGACCAGTCCGTCGCTATCGATGTGCAGGTCGAGACGTATGTGCTCGGGCAGAATCCGGCGCAGCATCTTGACCTGCTCCTTGAGGAAGACCGCCAGATCAAGTGCCTGCGGCGCGAGCCGTGAGCTACGGCTGAAATCCAGCAACTGATCGATGAGGTGGCTGGCATAGCGCGCCTGCTCGACCACGGTCCCCATCCGCTCGCGCAGCCGCTTCGGGACCTGTTCGTCGGCCTGCGTCATCTGAGCATAGAGCACGATGACCGCCATGATATTGTTGAAGTCGTGAGCGATGCCTGCAGCGAGCTGTCCGACAGCCGCCAGCCGCGCCTGCTGTTGGGCATGAGCTTCGATCGTGCGCGCATCGGTGACGTCACGCAGGACCATCACCCAGGCCATGGTGTCAGCACCCCGGGTGACCGGGCGCGCGATCAACTCGTAGGTCCGCGACGTCATACCTCGCGTGGCGATCTCGTGCCACAGCCCGCCACGAGGTGAGCTCAGCCACGAACGCCACGGTCGCCCCCCGACTTCGATCAGCTGATCACCGAGCCCGGCACCCGCCAGCGCCCCTAGCGCGGCGAGACCCGGCGGATTCGCCAATAGCACGCGCCCATCCGGATCCACGAGAACGACGCCCTCGGGCACGCTGCGCATGACTTCATCGAGGCGTCGCGCCTCCTCACGAGCTCGCTCGAGCAGGCGCGCGTTCTGGATAGCCAAACCGACCTGGTTAGCGACGGAGACCAGCAGTTGGCCATCCTCTTCAGAGTAGGTGCCGGCCTGGTAGTCCTGCACCTGTACTGTGCCGATCACCGCATGTTCGACAACCATCGGCACCGTGAGCACCGCACGAGGAAGGGAGGGATCCCGCTTCGGAACGTGAACATAGGTGCAAAATGCGTCGCGCTGAGCCTGCAGGTCCTCAAGGAACACGGGCTCGCGGTCGAGGATCGCACGGCTGTGCTGACCATGCTCGGGGTCGAGCGGCGCAGATGGCATGGCATTGACGTCGATCGGATCGCCATCGGCGATCGCATAGAGCGGGGAGAGCAGTTCCCGCGCAGCGTCGTAGGTCGTGATCGTCAGGCTGGGGCATGCCAGCACCCGTGAGAGGTGCCGGTAAGCAACCCGGCAGATCTCGCCCACATCGAGCGTCGTCGCCAAGCTCCGTCCGAGCTCGTTGACAAAGGCCAGTCGCGCGGCCTGACGTCGGATGCGCTCCGCCGCATCTTGGCGCGCGAGCGCGCTGCTGAGGATCTCTCCCACCATCACGAGTAGCCCCACATCGGCCTCCGGCCAGTGACGCGTCTCCGTCGCCATCGCCACACACAGCGCTCCCCAGCCCTCACCCTCCCGCGTGAGAGGGACCGCAAGCAGCGAGCAGACACCCAGCTCCTCAAGCATCTGCCGCGCCTCGCGCAATGTCGGTGGGAGCTCCGACAACGACGCGAATCGCACCACCTCACCCGCACGCAACTGCTCTGCCCACAGTGCAAACTCGCCCGCCATGAGCGAATGGGTATGCAGACCACGCACGCGAGCCGCATCGGAGAACCACCGGTAGAGAGCCTCGGGTTGCGCGCCACGACGTCCGAACAGGCCGATCTGACACAGGTCGACGGCGGTGAAGTCACCGATGGCGCTCACCACCTTGCGGAGCGCATCATCGAGCGACTCGCTCCCCGCCGTGTTAAGGAGCGCTGTCGACAGCTCCGCGACGAGGTGCTCCATCTCCAGACGATGCATGAGGGCCTGTTCGCTCTGAGCCTGGCGCGTGAGGTCGCTGAAGACGGAGATCGTGCCGAGGAAAGCGCCCTCATCGGTGAATCGCGGCGTCGCCGCGATCTGGACGGGCAGTCGCGACCCATCCTTGCGCAGCAGAAAGACGGGATAGCTGTCACGCTGCCGCTTCAGGCGCCGCGCCTTAGCTGCCTGCACGATGACCCGCTGATCCGGGGGGACTACCACCGAGAGGTGGCAGCCGATCAACTCCTCGACCTCATAGCCAAGCATCCGCGCGCCTGCAGGGTTGATGAAGGTCAGGTGGTCCTCGGCATCCTCGATGGCCAACCCCTCGCCCATGCTCTGGATCACCTCCTCATTGAAGGCACGCAGACGATGGGACTCCTCGATCCGACCTGTCAGGTGGGCCTCAAGATCCGCATGGGTACAGCGAAGTCGATGGTGGGCGAGCGCCGCGCGCAGCGTCGCAGTCAACATCGCCGCGGGCACATCGTGGGGCAGCCAAGCATAAGGGGGAAAGGTCAGCTCACACGTCTCGCACGCACCGAGTGCGATCAGCTCCACCATCGGTGCAGATGCGTGAAGCGCGACGAGCACCTCCGGATCGACAGCCGTGAGATCGACCACGACCACCGCAGGGCGGTGCTCGAGCACATCATCGACCTCTCTGGCAGGTTTGACAACGCGGAGAGCTAGGGTTCGCTCGGCAGCAAGCGCTGCCGACAGCTCAGTCGCCAAGCGATCGTCTGCCATGATGATGACAGCGTCTGAATCGCCGGGTGCCGAGCTCCGTGTGTTGTCCTGGGATCCTTCAAGGGCAAGCATCGCCATGGAGGCGAGTATAGCATGAAGGACGGAGAACGACAGGGTCCTTACGGAGGCGCCCCACGCCTGCCTATGCGAGGGCCCCTACACCTCCACCGGCACGCGGAGTTCGTGTCCCACGATCCGCAGCAGGGTTGCCACGGGCGCTCGCCAGCCGTCCATCTCCATCGCATCCATCCTCAACGTCACGGAGTTGGGCAGCTCCTGCTGCACCCGCACCACCTCTTCAAAGAGCATGTCCCAGATCCGGGGCACAACGCGCTGTGCCCCGGAGGCCACGGCCGTGCGATGACGATCACCGACCCGCGTCCCACCATCAGGATAATGGTAGAGGGTCGTCACCACCACCTCACCCTGGGTCGTGCGGTCATAGGTCATGCCGACCGTCACCACGACATCGGCCTCGCGTGCGTGGTTCCATCGCCGTACGACCATCCAGCGCCTCCCGAATGTCGGAATTATCGACACGTTGACCACATTATAGCGCAAAACCCGACACCTGGTCAAGGGAAGTCACCCGTGACAGGACGGCACCTGTCACGAATCAGAACCGACGACCTAGCCAGGCGAGCGGCGAGGGCGGTCCAGGCGCAGACTTGGACGCCTCACTTGCACTCGCCGTGGTAGACCTCGGGAACAAAGGTCTGGTCGGTGATCGGAGGTCGGACATACCCGATGTCCTCCTGCCGTGGCGGCAGCTCAAGGGACTCGGGGGTGAGGTCCTCGTAGGGGATCATCGACAGCAGATGCACCATGCAGTTCAGCCGCGCGTGTCGCTTGATGTCGGCGTTGACGACATACCAGGGCGCCTGCTTGATGTCCGTGTATTTGAACATCTCGTCCTTCGCCCGAGAGTACTCCACCCAGCGTTTGCGCGCCTCCATATCCATAGGGCTGAGCTTCCAACGCTTGGTCGGATCGTTCAGCCGGTCCTGGAAGCGCCGCTCCTGTTCCTCGTCGCTGACCGAGAACCAGTACTTGATCAACGTGATCCCCGACCGGACCAGCATCCGCTCGAACTCCGGACAGGTGCGCAGGAACTCACGGTACTCCTCATCGGTGCAGAAGCCCATCACGCGCTCGACCCCCGCCCGGTTGTACCAACTCCGGTCGAAGAGCACAATCTCGCCCGCTGCCGGGAGGTGCGCCACATACCGCTGGAAATACCACTGCGACGTCTCACGCTCGGTGGGCACGCCCAGGGCGACGACGCGGGCAAACCGGGGATTCATCGGCTCGGTGATGCGCTTGATCGCCCCACCCTTGCCGGCGGCATCCCGTCCTTCGAAGATGACCACGACCCTCATGCCCGTGTGACGAATCCACTCCTGCATCTTCACCAGCTCGATGTAGAGCTTGCGAAGCTCGCGTTCATAGACGCGCCGTTTGATCCGGGGACGTTTCTCACGGATCGCCTCCGACGTGATATCGGAGACCACCGGTTCACCATTGCAGTCGAGAATCTTGCCCGATTTTGCCATGATGATAGGCAGGGGGCGGGAGTTTGATTCCGCGATCGCCGTGTCCTTCTTCTTACCCATACGACGCACCTCCTCAGGTAGTCGAACAGCGAGCCAGAGCCGACGCGGACCGCAATGTGGATGGACCTTCTGTTTCAGTATATGGGGGTACCCGGAGCGCGCAACCCACTCCCCAGCCAGGGCCATCGCATCCGGACTGATCGACGGTGAAAAGGCGTCGTCGCAACGCCCGGTTCTGTTGTCGTAAAGACGTGCCCGCGGCACGTCTCCGGCGTGAGGGACAAGGGATGAGAGGCCCCACCGCGCCGCAAGATGCCCCGCCGTATCGCCTTTGCGAGCCCGGCAACGGAGGGGGAACCATCACACCGGGTCGCGGGACGCCACCCGCCCGGTCTCCAGGTAAGCCTCCAGCCGCGGCGTCAACCTGGCCAGAAAGTCGTTCAGATGGGGCGCTTCATGCGTCGCCACGTAGTTGGCCACCCATAGCATCCGGCCCACCTGAAAGGCATCGATCTCCCCCTCGTACCGCTCAGGCCAAGGCGCCAGCCGCTCATACCCCGTTCTGAAGGCCTCCACGAAGGCCGCATAGCAGCCGGCGGGCCCGTCGGTCCGCAGATCCCCGAAGGCCATCGCGATGTCCTGCACGGGGTAACCCCAGAGCGTATCCTCGAAGTCGAGCGGCCGCAACCGCCCCCGGTTCACCTTGATATTATCGTGCCACAGATCGTTGTGGATCACGCGCAGGCCCTCCGGGTCGGCATAGCACACAGCGAAAGCCGCCGCCACCCTTTCGCGCGTCGCCCCCAGCGCCTCTCGATCACGTGCCCGCATGGCATCCACGCACGCCGGCTCGAAGAGCGTGTCCTGCTCGCCCCTTGCCAGATAGTGGCTCATCCTGCGCGTGGTGAAGCCGGGCGGCGGCTCGAAGGCCGCACCGTGAGCGTGCAGGGCAGCAAAGAGCGCCCCCATCCGGGTCAGCGTCCCCACCGATAGCCGCTCACCCAGGTTCACACCCGGAATCCAGCTCATCAGCGTACAGAAGCACCTCGCGGGCACCCCATCGACGTGAACGCCGATCACGGCCTCACCTCCGGGTGTCCGCTGGGGGACCGGGGCCCCGATCTGCGTATCACGCGCCAATGCCTCGAGCCAGAGCGCCTCGGAGCGCAGATCGGTCTCGGTCCGCCACCCGGGGGCACAGATCCGCAGGACGTAGGTGCGCCCCGCCACCGTGCGCACGCGATAGAGCGTGTTGGTGAAGCTCCCTAGCAGCGTCATGCGCTCGACCTGCACCTCACAGGCGGCCAGCGCCGCATCAGCAAGCCGCCGCAGCCGGCGCAGCTTG
>JAXGUU010000104.1:0-11366 GCA_040774145.1 Anaerolineae bacterium | reverse complement strand
GCGTACGCTCTTCAGCGGCGCGTCCAGGTCGTGGCAGGTGACGAGCAACAAGGTCGGCCCCAGCTTCCGCACCCACGTCTTGACGAGATGCGCGTAGAGCGGCTTGTCGCCCTCAGCGGAGGGCCAGGTCACTTCGACCCACTGGTCGCGCGTCAAGGTCGCCGCGTAGGCGGAGAGCTTCAGCCACTCCCGCGTGCCGTCGGGCTGCTCTTTGCGCATCACGCGGTTGCTTTTGAGACCACCACTGAAGTCCCAGCCGCGTTGCTGGGCCGCCCGCCGCACCTTGCGACAGTGGTACCAGCTGTCCACCAAGACGTGGGTGTGGGCGCCTGGCACGGGCTCAAACTCCGTGATGTCCGCGACCACCAGATCCACCTTGCTGTGGAACGGTTGCCCTTCGGCCTCACAGACGCGCTGCTGGCAGTACATCCGCGGCTCCAAGGGACACCGTTGCCCCAACAACACGTACAGCCCATTGAGCAAGCAGTGCCCGCTGACCACCTTCTTGTCCGTGTTCGAGTAGTGCCGCCCCAGACCGCCCATCGCGCGCCCTTTCGGCTTCGTGTGCACCGAATCGTCGAACACCAAGTACCCTGTCACCACGGTGTCCTTGGGACGTCCGACGCGGCGCGGGCGTTCCGCCTTGAGTCGCGCGTGTTCGGCCTGTACGAGCGGGACCATCCTTTCACAGAACAACTGCCACCAGATCTGCGCCACTGCCGCGGTCGACCAGCGCCACTGGCTCAGGAACCGCGACAACCCCGACAGACTCACCGCTTCGCCGATCACCCGCAGTACACCGGTCAGGGTCTTGCGTTCCTCGCATTCGATCAGCCCCAGGAGTACGATCACAAAGTACCGCCATTGGCGACGACTGAAGCACGGACGAAAGTGTTCCGCGAACTGGCGCAACTGCGCGGATAGGCATACAATCGGCTTGGGCATGGTCTGACCTCCAGGATAGGGTGCTAGGCACACCTATTATCCTCGGTTTGGCCATGCCTTCTACTTTCCTGCTGTCAAAGTGCAAAGATAGTAATCTGCGTCACCCTATCAGAGACGTTAGTGGAAATAAACCTCCCGGGCCCCCACGGGGGGCTCTAGGACCCCGAAAAAGGAGGGGCGAAAATGCAGTTACAATGGAAACACCCACAACACGCACAGGAGCATAATAGGCAAAGGACAAACATCGCGATGCTGGTCGTGCTGGCCCTGTCCCTGATACTCGCCGGATGTGGATCCTTCGGCGCCCTCGCCGGAACGAGTGATGAGAGCAGCCTGGACGGCTCAGATGAGGCCGCGATCTATCGCCGCCTCGCGCACTTCAAGGACGCCGACGGGATGCCGCCACTGGAAGAGGTCCTCGCAGCGATCTTGAGATCAGGTTGACGAACGCGGCAGCCGAAGGGGCCTTTGCCGGGGCATACGCATGTGCCCCACCGGTTGGCTGCATCGCTTGTGCATCCGCGATCCGAGGGGCTTACCGCTGGATCAGCCCACCCCGAGGACGGCGCCTTCGCAGACGAGGGGCCCTCGCAGACGACGGGGGCGGTGAACCCTCACAGGTATGCTTGTAGCCCCGTCCCCGGGGCGTCGGACGCGGCAGGGCCTTCGCTGAAAACCATGGTGACCTGCCGCCAGATCAGGTACGTGCAGCGCCTCGGCCCTATAGCGCTGTCAAAGGGATGCAGTATGATCGTCGCAGGGATATCCTACCGTCAGGAGGCAATCGATGACCGTTCGAAACCTGAGCCCGAACCGGATGTTTGTGGAGATGGCCAAAGCCCATCGACCCCAGTATCACTTCAGCGGCACCACATCCGCCGACTTCAGCGCGTGGAAGGCGGAGGCCCTGCCGAAGGTGCTTGCCACGTTGGGCGACACTCCGCCCAAGGTCGATCCGAATCCCGAGCTCCTCGCGGAGTGGGAGGAGCGCGACCTCATCCGGCAGCGCTGGATCATCGACGTGCAGCCCTACCTCTCCGCTACGCTACGGGTGAACATCCCCAAGGGACTTGCCGCCGGCGAGAAGCGCCCCGCGCTCCTCTGCTGTCACGGACACGGCCCCTTCGGTAAGGAGCCCGTGATGGGCAACCAGACCACCCAGGAGCTGCGACAGGAGATCGCCGACCACGGGTACAACTACGGCGAGGTGATGGCCCAGAAGGGCTTCGTGACCTATGCCATCGACTGGATCGGCTTCGGCGAGCGCAATGACAGCCAGAAGCCCAACCACCTATCTGTGGCGCGCGCCCGTGACTGGTGCAACCTCTACTACCTGCACGCCACGATGTTCGGGATGACCTCCCTATCGATTAACGTCGCCCACGGCAAGGCTGCAACCGACGTGGTGAGTGAGATGCCCAACGTGGATGCCGACCGCCTCGGCGTGATGGGCCTGAGCGGCGGAGGCACCATGACGCTCTGGATGACGCTCTGCGACGAGCGTTTCAAGGCCAGCGAGATCATGTGTTACAGCGACCTCTGGTGGGCCTTCGGTATGCGCGACATCAACTACTGCGGTATGCAGGTGGCGCCTGGCCTCTTCAAACTCGTGGACCTGCCCGACCTTCAGGGCCTGATCGCGCCGCGTCCCCTCTTGATCACCATCGGCGCCAACGACACCTGCTTCAAGGTCGACACCGCGCTGCAGTGCTACCGGCACTTGGCCACGATCTACGACGCCGCAGGCGCAGCGGAGCGGCTCGAGCTCGACCTCCACCCTGGTGAGCACGGCTGGGCCGGCAACAAGTCGGAGGCGTTCTTCGGGTCGCACTTAGGCGTGTAGAAGAGGCCGGCGGCGTCCCAACCGGTCTCCCGAGCGAGGTGGAGCCCTCCCGGGGAATCATCGTCCTCGGTGCCCAGCTCGGTGGGACCTCCGTGGTGATCGCCGAGATGCAAAAGGAGGGTCGGCCCTGGGTCTGGAAGGATCCGGCGCCGACCTTCTTCGTACCCTTACGGCGGAGGATCTGGGGTCGCGTCGCCTATGTCATCACCGTCCGTCATCCTACCGACACGGCGCTCCCGGCAAGGAGAGGGACGACGGACGGTCAGTGAATAGCGCCTGGAGCTGCTAGCTGATCGTCCCGTTCCGCTGCGCCCTACGGCGCACGTGCCCCAGCAGGATAGCCCCTGCAAACGTCGCCGCCGCCGCTAAGCCGAAAGCGACCGGGTAGCCCAGGAAGTCGCCGGGCTGCAGGGCGTTGACCCCGTCAATGAGTGGGCCGCCCAGGCGGCTCAGCGCGCCGGCGCCCGCCGTCGCCAGGTTGGTGAAGCCGAGATACTTGCCACCCTCGGCTGCCGGCACCAGGTCGGTCGCCAGCGCCCAATTGACGCTCACGAAGACCCCCGTCGCCATCCCGATGATCGCCCCGAAAGCGTAGACCGCCTCCACGCTGCGCGCGAAGACCAGCAACCCGATGCCGATCGCGGCAACTGCGCCGGAGGCGATGTTCAGTGACCAGCGCCCGATTCGGTCCGAGAGCCAACCGGCGGGGAAGACCAGGAGCGTCAGCGCCAGGCCGATCGCAGCCATCAAGTTGCCCGTCACCGCCGCCGCATTGGCCATCCCCAACCAGTCGCGAATGTAGTACTGCGCGAAGCTCTGCACCACGTAGATCCCCAGGAGGATCAGAAAGCGAGCGACGAGCATTTCGGCAAAGGCCGGATAACGTCCCAGATCCGCTCGCAGCGAGATCGCCTTGCCGGGCGCGATGTGCGGGATACCGCTGGTAGCCTCACGCGTCGCCAGGATCGTCGTCGCCGCGCTGACCGTCAAGACCACCGCGATGATCGCGAAGGCGACGCCGGGGGCATCGCTTGCCATCAATTGGCCCGCCACCAGCGAGGTCGCGACGAGCCCGCCCATGTCGAAGAGGTTCTTGATGCCCGAGGCCAGGCCGTGGCTCGCAGGAGGGATCAGGTCCGGGATCAACCCCTGAGCCGGGCCGTGGGCCATATTGGAGAAGAGCTGCAACAACACATACCCGAGCGCGAGCGCGCCCAACTCCCGAGCGCCCGCCATGATCGCCAGACAGCCCAGGCTCGCAAGCGTCCCTGCCACCATCCACGGGCGCCTGCGTCCCCACCGGCTACGGGTGCGGTCGCTCCACGCCCCGGCGAGCGGCTGCATCGTCATCGCCAGCATCAAGCCCACGAAGGTCATGGCACCAAGGTAGGTGTTCTTCAGCGCTTCCGGCACGAAGCGGAGCAACAGCGCGGGGAGGACGATCGGGTGAAGCGCGTTCCACATGAAGGCCAACCCGAACCAGTAGATGTTCATCGTGATGAGCGTGTGAGCACGGGGTCCGGCATGATTGCGCATCTCCATCGTCTTCCACTCCTGGCTGAAGGGTGTAGGATATCGCTATGGTACCGCCATTCCCCACAGATGCACGGGCGCTCGGGCCACGCGCCTCTCAATCTATAACACCTGAAGGGCCCCCGCGTTACCGCGTGCCCGTGAGTGTGACGTGGGGACTGATCCGGGACGCTGTTGCAGGGCACCGGCGCTCGTTCGCCGGCGATGCACGCACAGCCGTGCGTGCCCTGCGCCCCGCGCCGCTCGTCATCGGCACGGAGACAATCCCGGCGACCGGCGCCTGCCTCGTCGTCTGCAACCACTACACGCGGGCGGGCCTCGGCGCCTGGTGGATCGCCCTGACCGTCGCCGCAGCGATCGCCGATCGCCGCGAGCCCGGCGCGCCCCGTGACGTACACTGGGTGACCACCGCCGCCTGGCGCTATCCGCGCGGCGATTGGCGCCGACGGATCGTGACGCCCGCCACACGCTGGGCCTTCGCCCGGGTCGCCAGCGTCTATGACTTCGTCACGATGCCCCCCATGCCGCCGGATCCCGATGAGGTGGAGGCCCGCGCGATCGCTATTCTCCGCACGCTGCGGCTAGCCCAACGCCTCGTGACCGAGGGCGGACTGCTGGGGCTGGTCCCGGAGGGCCGCGACACACCGAGCCTCTTGGGCGAACCACCCGCAGGCGCCGGGAGCTTCATCGCCCTGCTGGTCGAGACCGGGATGCCCGTGCTACCTGTGGGCCTCGCCGAACACGCCGGACGGCTGCACCTCAGCTTCGGTGCCCTCTTCGTCCCCGAGATCCCCCACCGGCGCGCGCTCCGCGACCGCGTCGTCATCGATCAAGTGCTCGACGCCATCGCAGCGCAGTTACCCTCCCGAGGCTAGCCCCGCGCCTTGCGCAGCATTGCCTTCATCGCACCGCGCGTTAGAATGAGGTCCGCTGGGGCGATCCGGTAGCAGACACTGAGGAGAAACCATGATCGAGGTCCATGTCTACGGCAAACTATCGCAGCGCCTATCCGACGAAGCCGCACGGCACAAGCGTGTGCTGCACCTGGAGGCTCACCCTAACGAGACGTTGAGCACCCTCCTCTCGCGGCTGGGGATCCAGCAGGACGAGCTCTACACCGTCTTCCTCAACGGCAGCCTCTTGGTGACCCACAATGCGATGGCCCCATGGCTGCGCTATCCTCAGGCACGCGACGACGTGTGGAGCTGGGACCAAGACGTCGCGCTCAGTCCCGGCGATCGCCTGGGGCTCTTCGGCGAGGATATGGCGCTGCTCGTCGTCTAGGCACCAGCATATGGCCCGTCGCACCGGCCCCTCTCCCCATCGCATCCGTGGCGGGCCGGATGCCCGCGTTCTACAACAGCGGTCCCACGGTCACCCGCAGAGACCGGATGCGCCCATCGCGCCGGAAGATGCGTTCGCTCAATGATGCATCAAGCAAGGCCCCGGACAGGGTCTGCGTGCCGCCATCGCTGTACGTGACCTCGATCGCCGGCGAATCACCGGTGACGTAGACCACGGGCACTTGGCAGACCGTGAAGGCCAATGCGTCGCCGGGCAGGTCAAGCCGCTGCCGTTGACCGTTCACGTCGATGTAGTCAAATGCAGTCGGTTCACGCATCAACTCAGCCGCTCGTAGCAACCGAGGCACAAACCCCAGGACCCCATCCCCGACGACGACACCGAGTTCCGCCATCCGCGCCAGCATCTCCTCCTTCACCGCCCCCGTCATACCCGGCTGCTTAGCACCCTGACCGGCCGGCGTATGCGAATAGGGATCCGTGGGAAAGGCCCCGTAGACCTCCGCCGTCTTGTTGAAGCCCAACCCCAGCCGAATGTCGTGGTACGCCGCCGCCAGATCGTGAACGATCTCCTCAGAGGCATGCGCTGCCGCGGCTGAGGCGTGAACTTCCTGCGCTGCCAGCAGCAGCTTGCCGACCATATGCCAATAGATGCTGCCCAGACCCTCATAGGCAAAGAAGGTGCCCGATCTCCCGGTGAATGCGCTGTGGTGGAAGACCTCCTCAAACAACGCGAGGATCTCCTCTGACTCCTCCCTCACCAACTCAACATAGGCCCCAAGTTCCAGGGCTGCCAGAGCCTGCTGAACATCCCTGGCATTTCTGAACGAGCCGTTGAAGTGATAGACATCGTTCTCGTCTCTGACGACCAGCGAGGTATCGCCCGACTCGACCAGCTTGGCAATCAGCGCAGAACCCGCGACACGGTCCGCACTGACACGGTTCTTCTCCAGGAAACCCGGCAATTCACGATCAGGATAGAGCAAGTAGCTGTGCTGGTCCTCGCGATAGAGACGGCTCTGCCGCAGCGCGCGCAACACGTCCAGCGCCTGCTCGCTCGTCAGCATCCCTGATGAGAGAACCGCCACCTGCCCCTCCAGCATCTCATAGAGGCGCTCCAACGAAGCGGTGCCCTCGGCAAGGTGCAGCACGTTGTAGGCGTGATAGAGTCCATCGGGGCGCCGATTGGCGTGCAGGGTCTCTTCAAGGTAACGTTGCACGAGGGTCAGGAAGGCCGTCAGTTCAGCACGGTCCAACTGCGCCATCTCGCCCGATGGCCCACGATCGTAAAGCTGCTGACGGTAATCACTGCTCGCTCGGCCCAGCTCGTCCATCACCGTGCGACGCTCGACATCGCCGAACGAGGTGAGCAGCATCGCCTGGTGCCTCACCAAGACGGCGTGCATCGCGTCGAAGAGCGCGCGCACCTCAGCGGTTACCGCACATGTGTCGGCAGCAGCATCGGCGAGCAGGGTGCGCAGGAAGACGACGTAGCGGCGGAGATAGGCAACCGTCACCACCGACAGCCCTTTGCCGACCAGCGCGTTGTTGGCATCGTTCCATTCGGGGCGTTGCGTGTTCATCCAAATACCGCCCTCGGGCACAAAGTTGCCGAGCTTGGCGAGCAGAAGGATGAGCAGCTTCTCGGCAAGGTTGACGTGGAGGACCTGCCCTTGGGCATCGGGCACCAGCTTGGCGTCAGTCCCCAGCTCGCCCACGCGGTCGGCGATCTGCGCATCAAGCGCGCGATCGAACTCGATGGTGTCGTACCAGTCCTCGATCAACTCGTCATAGGGCTTGATGCGATAGGGCACGTTAGCATGGCTGAAGATCGACGTGTTGAGCAGGCGCGAGAGCCGTCCGGGGTGAGCGCCGGCGGAGAACTCCAGAAGCTTCTGCAGATAGATAATCGGGTGGTCACTCCAATCGCCGATGTTGGCCCACGGGTCATCGGGCGCGGGCGCCTCCCACTCGATGCCGTCGCGTGTGACCCGGTAGGGATTGTAGCCGTCAGCCGTGGTGGCATTGACGAACGTACTGATCATCCCTTCCACAAACTCCGGATAGCTCCAGGCCAAGGGCTCCCAATTCTGGAAGATATCGCGCCAGTTCCCCTCATAGTCGAGCTTCCGTGAGCCATCAGGGTGCTTGATGTTGATCGAGAACCTGTTCCAGGGACGGCTGGGATCACCATGTCGGCGGCTAAAGGTAAGCGGCAGGTAGCCGTAGCAGAGGCGCACAAGGTCCGGTTGTTCGGTCGCTGCAGCCTGTGCCACGAGCTCGGCATAGCCGATCTCTTCAGGCAGTGCCTCGAAGAAGCTCCCGTGTGCGTCCAACACGCGCCGGTTCCGCACGCCGACGAAGTCGACCAGATCGCCCTTCCCCACCATATAGTTATCCGCGAAGATCCCACCACGCATCACATTGAAGAGCGTGTTGGACAGATGGTGCGCGGTAGCCACCCGGTCGGCGGAGATTTGCAGCCCGTCGGCAGCAGCGATGTACCCTTCAAGCTCTGCCGTCCCTCGCGCGATATCATCCTCCAACGCGCACACCAACTCATCGGCTGCATCACCGGCTCGCGCGGGCAGAAGCATGTTGATCAAAGAAGCGACCCGGCTGCTGTCCTGGTTGACCTCAGCGACGATGTGCCACTGCTGCGTCTCACAGGACGCCAGCGTGAAGGTCGTATGAACCGCGAACGCCCCGCGATAGCCGCGCACGTCGCGCTCCTCGCTGATCGCTCGACCACGCCGGAAGTCGTCCAGTTGTCGCGTCGACAGCAGATAGCGTGGCTGAGGCAGACCGATCTGCCATGCCGTGGTCGCCATCAAGGACTCGCTGGGTTCCGCCAGATCGGTCAGGGTCGAGCTAAGCGTGAAGATCCCCAGCCCGGTCTCGACATGGAGTTCGCTGCGCTTGTAGGCGTTGAGAAGATTGCTGAAGGTGTTCTGCAGCACCGTCGTCGCGCCATAGGGCAACAGGTTCTGCATACCGCTGACCACCTCAATCTTGGTCTCCTCCTCGGCCCCACTCTCGACCCAACACGTCAGCACAAAGCCAAAGCGCTCGCTGAAGCGCCAGGCATAGCAGTAGCGCAGCGTAAGGTCGTGGTTGATCTCCTCGAAGATCAGCTTGTCGCCATTGACGCTCTTGTAGAGATGACGCTCGATCCGATAGGTCCCGCGGCACTGGGAGAAAGGCTCCCATACGAAGGTACGCTTTCCCTGAGTCACCAGCAGCACAGCGACATGGCCTGTGTTGTCGCTGTTCTCTGTGATCTTGTCGTCGGTGGTGTAGGGGAAGAGGGCCGATTCGGCATTGATGCGGCCCGCGGTCAGCCCACCCGTACTGGAGAAGAAGAGCCAGTGGTCCGAACTGCTGACCAGGCTCATGAAGAAGGGATCCATCCGGTCGTAGTGCTGGATACTGTGATAGGATTCCCCCATCATGTCACCCAACTCGCACGCTACGCAGCCACAGGCATGACGAAGCGGTGTGTCACCCAGATAGATGCAGCGGTCCCGAGTTTCCATTCGTCAGAAGATCCCCTTTCGAGTAGATAACTCTTACGTCACCAGTCTAGACGTCCCCGTCATGCTGTCAAACCCGCGATGGTGCCACCAAGTTGGCAAATAAGAATGCAAGCCTATAATGCCAGAGATGAACGGTATGGACGACATCCCTCGTCGGACCCTAAAGCAGATCGTGGACCAATTTGGGCACGACGTATGCGATGACGCACGGCGCTGCGAGGCCCTGCTACGCGACTTCTGTGGAGAGTACCGGCGCGAGATCTTCGTTCTGATCAGCGCGCTGCAACACGGCGTCGTGAGCGACTTGCGTACAATGACGGCGCAGCTACCCTTCAGCGTCGTCCTCCCCCGGCTGGCTGCCGAACTGCACGAGACCACGGCCCTCTCCGAGAGCGCCGCACGCTGGGCCGTGCAGGCTTGGGCCGAGGCGCTGGGTCTCGTTGACAGCGCGGCGTCTGCCGGCTTGAAAGCAACCTCATCCGCGCCTACAGCCTCCGGTTCCCTGCCGTCCGGCTTCCAACTGAACCGGAGATGGACGGCCCACCGAGGCGCCATCGGAGGCATCGCCTTCAGCTCCGATGGACGCCATCTGGCCTCCGCCGGACTGGATGCCACCGCACGTATCTGGGACATCAGGAGCGGCGCGGAGCGGGCAAGCCTCAAGCAACAGACGGGGATTCTAACCTGCGTGGCCTGGCATCCCAACGACCTGACGCTGGCATTGGGCAGTGATGATATGGGCATTTACCTGTGGCCTTGGACCGAATCCGCAGGTCGCGTGCCGCGCTTGCGCGGGCACGCGGGAGGTGTGACCGGTGTGGCCTTCCTCCCCCCAGGTGACCGGCTCGTCTCCTGCGGACGGGATCGCGCCCTCCATCTCTGGGATGTCGATCAAGGCACCATCCGCAGCTCCCTTCACGGCCATGCTGATGCCGTGTTAGGGCTTGCAGTCAGTGGGGATGGTCGCACCCTCGCCTCCGCGGGTGGGTGGGATCGCACGGTCCGCCTATGGGATGTGGCCCAGGCGCAGGAGTTGTGGTCTCTACCGGGCCATACAGCGCAGGTGACCTGTGTGACCTTCATCCACAAGAGCGGGATGCTCGCCTCCGGCGGCTGGGATGAGACCGTCCGGCTCTGGGACCCCAAATATGGGCGAGTACAGGGTCAACTGGCGGAGGAAAGCGAGGACCTGCGCCTGATCACGACCATAGCGGCTGCACCGGGCGGTGATTTCCTGGCAGCAGGCGACGGGAGCGGTCAGATACAGCTCTGGCGCCTAGACAGGAGGACGGTGATCGGAAGGCTCTCAGAACATGAAGGGCGCGTCCGCCAGGTGACGTTCAGCCCCGACGGGCGCTGGATGGCCTCAGCTGACGATCGCGGCGACATCTGCCTCTGGCGTGCAGGCCAACCGAGCCCGCCCTAGAGTGCAACTTACCCAACCCGAATTCGTAGTAGTATCAAATCAGCGAGCGCTCGCGCCATCGCCTCGACGTTTGCTGGCTCCAGCGGCGATGGTCTATGAGTTGATGTGTCCATTTGCCGCTTTCCGCTTGACACCGGGGACAGAATATGAACCGTACACGCTGGATCTTTGTTGGCATCGTGGTCGTCGCCTTGATCATCGTCGGGGTCTCCTTGGCCTTTCAGGGCCTGCGCCCAGAAGGCGGTGCAGGGAGCACGCCGAGTAGCGGGGGACAACCCATCACAGCCGACCGCCCGACGGCGGTCACCGTGCGGGTGATCACCGCACTGCCGGTGGAGACCTGGGTACGTAACGCCGCCGCAGCCTATAACGCCACCGCGCCCACCATCGAGGGCCTACCGGTGAGCGTCGAGATCGTGGCGATGGATGGGCTGACGGCCCTGGGACGATGGGACCGCAACACCTTCGGCGCCCTCGAGACAGGGATGGCTCCCGAGGACCTGGACCCCGCAGCCCGCGCCGCGCTCGACGACTTTCCCACAGCGTGGATTCCCGAGAGTCGCTACCTGGTCGAACTGGCCAATGCCTCCTACAAGGAGCGACTGGGCCGGGACGTCTTCCTGACCGACGGCGAGTACCGCGCTCGCCCCATCGCCACGAGCCTGCTGACCTGGGGCCTCTACCAGACCCGGGCCAACATCCTGCAAGAGACCTTCGGCACGATCAGTTGGGCCTCCATCCATGATGCCGCCATCGCCAGGGGGGGATGGCCCGAGTTAGGT
>JAXGUU010000103.1:0-11369 GCA_040774145.1 Anaerolineae bacterium | reverse complement strand
TAGTCGGGCAGCGACGGGCTACCGTCGCTGGCCTACTTCGACACCACGTTGCCCAAAGCCGCGAAGGCGTAGCAGCAGCCCCACGTGCCCGGGTCATTCACCGGCGTGACGTAGTTCACGCCATCGACATCGCGCCAGTCGAAGGCCGCCGGCAGCGTCTCCGTGATAGAGGCCTGCGCCGGCGGCGTCCAGGCCCCCAGGTACGACAGATCCATCTCCGGCGGCGTGAACCCCTTGGCATAGCCGCCCAGCGTCCCGGCACCGACAGCCGCCACAGGCAGAGGAGCGGTTGTGGGGATCGCCGCCGCGTGCGAGCGCGGGGGCTCGTGGGCCCCCAAGAGCGACGCGAGCAACATCGCACCGACCAGGCCGACCAACAGCAGCCGGCGTCGCCCGCCGCAAGCGGGCACCTCATCCATCTGAGCAGTTCCTGTCATCGACCTCTCCTCTCGCGACCGAGTGAACCCTGCAGGCAACCCGACAGCCGGGGGCGCAAACCGGAAACAAACCGATGGTATACCGGCAGGCAACCCTGTCAACCGCACAGGAGCGGGAACGTAGCAACCTCTGCCCGACCTTTGAGGTTTTCCGTAACCTCAAAGGTCTTCCGCGCGGCAATTAGCGGTCCGGCATACCTGTGCTAGACTGATGCGTCGTCGACCGCTCAACATCCTGGGAGCCCTACCGCTGTCCGACACGCACGCAACGCAGCCGGCGCCGCTTCGACGCCACGCCGTAGCCTGGGCCCTGCTCAACGCCGCCGCGGGCCTGGTCGGCGGCCTCACCCTGGGCTGGGGCCCGCTGGCAGCCCCCACCGCCGCCATCGCCGGCCTGGGCCTCCTGGGCGCCCTGCTCGGCGCCGCCGCCGCCCGCTGGGCCGACCGCGCCGGGCGGCGCCGTTGGGTCCTCAGGGGCCACGCCGCCCTCCTCGTCGCCGTCGCGCTCGCCGCCCTGATCCCCCTCTACCGCATCGGCGCTCTTGCGCCGCCCGGGGAGGGCCGCGAGGGCAACTTCCGCCGCCTCCGGCGCGCGCTGGACGCCGCCTACCCCTACTTCGAACTGAAGGGAGTCGATTGGGACGCTGCCTACGCGCGCTACGCCCCCCAGGTGGCCGAGGCTGAGACGGACGAGGCCTATTGGAGCCTCGTCGCGCGCATGCTCGCCGAGCTCAACGACGGCCACACCGGCGTCACCTCGCCCTCGGCCCGCTCCGGGCTGCGCACCTTCGCCGCCTGCCGCGACCTGGACGGCACCATCGTCCTCGACCGCGTGGGCGCCACGGCGCAGGCAGCCGGTCTGGCCCGGGGCGACATCGTGCTCGCCGTCGACGGACGCCCCATCGAGGAGGCCCTTGCCGCCGTGCCTGCCGTGCTCGCCGGCGGCTCGACGCCCGAGCAGCGCCGCGCCGCTGCCGCCGACGTCGTGCTGAGCACGCGCGGGGAGGGCCTGACCGTGACCGTAGTCGACGCCCGCGCCCAGGAGCGCACCGTCACCCTGCGAGTGCCCGACGACCCGCCGCCCCCGCCGCCCGCCCCTCAGGGCCCTCGAATCACGGGCGAACGCCTGCCCTCGGGCCTGGGCCTGATCCGCGTGCCCTCCCTCGGCGACCGCGACCTCGTCGCCGAGTTCGACGCCGCGCTCGACCCCCTGATGGACGCGCCGGGCCTGATCCTCGACCTCCGCGGCAACGGCGGCGGCAACACCTTCGTCTCCGACCGCATCGCCGGGCGCTTCCTCGCCCGGCCCTTCACCTACGGGCGCGAGCACTTCCGCCTCCGCCTGCCCCAGCGCGGCTGGCGCCCCCACTTCGACTACCGCGTCACGCCGCGTGGCGAGCTCTACACCGGACCGGTGGTCCTCCTCGTCGACGGGGGTTGCTTCAGTACCGCGGAGAACTTCATCGTCGCGCTCGTGGATGCGGGCCGCGCCACCACCGTGGGGCGCCCGACCGGCGCCGGCAGCGGCAACCCGCTGCCCTTCCGGCTGACCGGCGGCGCGCAGGCGCGCTTCTCCACCGGCGACTTCCGCCGCAACGACGGCACCCCCATCGAGGGCCACGGCATCGCCCCCGACGTGCCCGTCGCCTGGACCGTCGACGATCTCCGCGAGGGTCGTGACCCCGACCTCGACGCTGCCGAACGGCGACTGCCGGCGGGCCCCGCGGCGCCGGGTGACTGAGGGCCCCGACTACCTGTGCAGGGCGTCGGACAGCGCCTGCGCCAGGCGCTCGATCGTCGGCGGCTTGGTCACCCAATCGCTCAGACCTTGCGCCCGCAGCGCCTCCAGTTCGCTGTTCACCGGATGGCCCGTCAGCAGGATCACCGGCGTCTCCCACCTCTTCTCCCGCAACGCCTGCAGGAGCGCGACGCCGCCCATCTTCGGCATCACCACATCACTCAGCACCAGGGCGATCTGCGCTCCCTGGGCCTCGATCAACGCCAGCGCCGACTCACCGTCGGTCGCTTCCAGCGCCCTGTAGCCCAGCATCTCCAGGATCTCTCGCAGTGCGAACCGCAGCACCTCCTCGTCCTCCACCACCAGCACCGTCTCGCCCTTCCCCTGCGGCATGGCACTCATGTCCAACGGGAGGGTCTCTGTCGCCCGCACGTTCAGGGCGGGCAGGTAGATGCTGAAGGCCGTCCCCTCGCCCACCCGGCTCTCTACCCCGATCCGACCCTCGTGCTGCACCACAATGCCATACACCTGGGCAAGCCCCAGCCCGCTGCCCTTACCCGGCTCCTTGGTGGTGAAAAAGGGCTCGAAGAGGTGCGCCAGCGCCTCCGGCGCAAGCCCCGTGCCGGTGTCCGCCACCCTCAAGCGCACCCACTCGCCCGCCTCCAGCCCCATCAGCGGCGGGGCCGCATCGGGCCCGACCGTGATCCGCTCCAGGCTCAGGCGCAACGTCCCACCGTCGGGCATCGCATCGCGCGCGTTGACCGCCAGATTGGTGATCATCACCTGCATCCGCGTGGGGTCGGCGTAGACCACGTAGTCATCTTCCCCATGCTCGAGCTCGATCGCGATCGACTCGGGCAGCGTCCGTCCCAACAGCTCCGCCTGCGTCCGGAGATGCGCGAGCAGGTCACACGAGCGCCGGTCGAGCATCGTCCGCCGCCCGAAGTCCAGTATCTGCTCGACCAACCGCGCCGCGTGCCAACCCTGTTCGGTGATCACGCTTGCCCTCTCCCGATCCGCCTTCGACAGCGCCTCCGACTGTACCATCATCTGCGCGTAGAGGATGATCGTCGCCATGATGTTGTTGAAGTCGTGGGCGATGCCGGCTGCGAGTCGCCCTACCGTCGCCAGCCGCTCCTGCTCCTGCACCTGCGCCAATAGCTGCTCCCGCTCTGCTTGCGCCTGCTTGCGTTCGGTGATGTCGCGCCCGATGCCCACGAGGCCGACGACACGTCCCACACTGTCGCGCAGCGGCAGCTTGGAGGTGAGCAACCAGCGCTCCTCGCCATCGGGCCTGACCAGCCGTTCCTCGTGGTCGAGCATCGGTTCGCCGCTTTCGAGCACGACCCGATCATCGGCATAATATCGCTCGGCCAGATCGCGGGGAAAGAGCTCGGAGTCGGTCTTGCCCAACACCGCCGCCTCGCTCTCGGCCCCGATATTGTCGAGATCCGCTCGGTTGACGACCGTCTTGCGCGTCTCCAGATCCTTGGCATAGATGGCATCCGGCAGGCCATCGATAACCGTGCGCAGCAGCCGGCGCTCGCGCTCCAGGGCCGCTTCCACTTCCTTGCGCGCCGAAATGTCGCTGACCACAACGAGGCAGATCGGCGCACCGTCGTCATCCTGTGCCGCTGTGGCTGCCATATGCACCCAGAGGGCCGCGCCGTCTGGCTTGACCATCCGCAGCTCACAGTCCTGGGGCTCGCCGCTCTCGAACAGTCGCTCGCGGTGCAGGTAGTAGCTGTCCTGATCTTCCTTCAGGACAAACCGGGAGAGCGGCTGCCTGACGAGCTCGACCCGCGCCACGCCAAGCATAGTCGCGGCGGTGAGGTTGGCTTCCAGGATCAGCCCTGACGCCGAGACGGTGCAATAGCCCACCGGCGCCAGGTCGTAGAGGTCAAAATAGCGCGCCCGAGAGGCATCCAGTTGCTCCTGGGCCGCGCGCAGTTCCTCATTCTGCAGCTCCAACTCGATCTGATGCACCCGCAGCTCGTGGAGGATCTGCCGGATCTCCTCGGGCGACAGCGCCGCGAGCTCCTCCGGCGTCCGGACCGTCCTGTCCTGGACCATCTCGTCGGCCCGTGCGCGCAGATCGTCCGCTTGATGGGCCTGGGTTCTCTCGTCACCTGTCATGATCGGGCCTGCTTTCTCCGGCGTCTACTCGCTCAGTCGTCGCGATGGCGTAGACCTGCCCCTCTTGGTTCAACAACGCCGTCGCGGTCAGCGTGATCTCCACGATGCTGCCGTCCTTTGCGATGCGCTGGGCACGCTGCGACACCAGAGCGTCGGAGCGACTGAGCTCCCGGACCCTGGACAGCGCATGCTCGCGCAGGCTCTCCGGGACCAGCTCCTGTATGTTCATCGCCGTCGCCTCAGCTGCGGTCCAGCCGTAGAGTCTCTCTGCTCCCGGACTCCAAACCATAATCCTGCCCTCCATGTCCTGTGCGATGATAGCGTCCTGTGCGTCGCGCACGACCGCGACCAGGCAACGAAGAACGTCGAGATCCCGCAGCCTGTCCGCCAGCCGCTTCGTCTCCGTGATGTTCACAAAGGTGATCACCGCGCCCTCAATAACGTTATCCAGGGTGCGGTAGGGCTGGATCCGCAGCAAATACCACTCGCCCTCCGCAGTCCGCACCTCCACCTCGACAGGGATCAAGGTGTTCAGGACGGCCCGCGTGTCCTCCACCAAACGATCGTAGCCCACCAGATTGTAGGCGATATGCCCGACCGGCCTGCCGACATCGCTCAGGATCAGGTTGATAATCGCGCCGGCGCCCGGGGTGAAGCGCAGAATGCGCAAGCTGTGATCCACAAAGATGGTGGCGATGCCGGTGCCGGCCAGCAGGTTGTTCATGTCGTTGTTGACCCGCGTTAGGTCCGCGACCCTGGTCTGGAGCTCGGCATTGACCGTGGCCAGCTCCTCGTTGACCGACTGCAACTCCTCCTTTGAGGTCTCCAGCTCCTCGTTGGTCGACTGCATCTCCTCGTTGGACGACCTGAGCTCCTCATTCGCGGTCTCCAGCTCCTCGTTGGTACTCTGCAGGTATTCGTCCTTGGCCCGCAATTCCCGCTCGAGGGCTGCGATGCGTGCGTCGACGTCCTCTGACAATCCCGCATCCGCATCTGAGGGACCACCGGCGTCCGGCACCTCCTCGAGAGCGACCAGGTAGAGTGGCTCCCCAGCGTAAGGGGCGGATCCCACCGCCACCGGTCCGACCGCCAAGTTCACCGTGACATAATCGCCGTTGGTCCTGACGCGCAGGCCCGAGCAGTGCACGATCTCCTTGGTCCCCACGGCCTTGTGCAGCGTCGTGGTGAGCGCGCGCCGCAGCCCTTCGCGGGCCATCTTGAGGATATTCCTGTCGAACTCACCCGGCGCGGGTTCGAGATACTTACCGGTGCGACCGTGCAGGTAGAGGACCTCGCCCTGAGCGTTGACAAGTGCGCCCGCAAAAGGCAGCTGTTGCAGAAGCGCTTGCTCGGTCAGGTCGCGCAGCGACTCCTTCGCCGTTGCCGGCGTTCTCCTGACCCCCGGTGCCGGGAGCGCTACCGCCGCCGCTCTCATCGATGGGAAATACCGGCCCAGTCCCGCATGCTGTGCGCTGTGACTGTCCTCCTTGCGCTGGTACAGCTTGGCCTTGCGATCCAGCACCGCAAAGAGATCCCCAAACTCGCCAACGGTCTCCGAGGTACCGAGAAAGAGAAAGCCGCCCGGCTTCAACGCATAGTGAAAGAGCCGAATGAGCTGCTTCTGCAGGGCGCTGCCCATATAGATCAGCAGGTTGCGACAACTGATCAGGTCGAGCCTGGAAAAGGGCGGGTCCTTGATCACGCTCTGCTCGGAGAATATCATCATATCGCGAATGCGCTTGTGAATCCGGTAGCCACTCGGACTTCCGGTCGAGTCGTTGGGCTCGGCTGTGAAGAAACGGTCCAGCCGCTCCGGCGAGACGTCGGCGGCGATGCTCGCCGGGTAGAGTCCCGCGCGGGCCGTGGCGATGGCCCGGCTATCGATATCGGTGGCGAAGACCTGCACCCTGAAGCTCTGTCGCAACGCCTCCTGGTACTCAGCCAACAGGATGGCCAGCGAATAGGCCTCTTCACCGGTGGAGCAGCCCGGCGACCAAACGCGGATCACGGCATCCGCGGACCGATCGACAAACAGCTGAGGAATCACCTGCTCCGCGAGCGCCCCAAACGCCTCCGAGTCGCGGAAGAAACTGGTGACCCCGATCAGGAGATCGCGAAGGAGCGCCTCCACCTCCGCCGGCGTCTGCTGCAGATACTTGACATAGCTGTCCACACGCTCGATCTGCTGGACGGCCATACGCCGTGCGAGGCGACGATGAATGGTGCTCGGCTTGTACTGAGAGAAGTCATGACCGGTCTGGGCGCGCAACAGGATGAAGACCTTGTTGAGCGCGCTATCGGCCTTGGTGGTTGGAGGAACGCCTGCCAGTGGGGGATGGCCGAAGGCATGGGTCACATAGGCGATCAGCTGGGCGGGCATCTCGGCTGGGGGCAGCTCGTAGTCCACCATACCCGTGGCGATGGCGCTGCGCGGCATACCGTCGTACTCGGTCGATTCTGGGGACTGCGCCATCACCATGCCGCCCTCGCCCTTGATGGCTCTCACCCCCAGAGTGCCGTCGCTACCGGTGCCCGAGAGCACCACGGCGATGGCGTGCTCACGCTGATCCTGAGCCAGCGAGCGGAAGAAGAAGTCAATCGGCAGGCGCCGTCCATGTGGGGCGGAGGGCGCCAGCAACTGCAGCGTACCGTTCAGAAAGGCCATGTCCCGGTTCGGTGGGATGATATAGACACAGTTAGGCCGGACCACCATGCCGTCCTCGACCTCGAAGGCCTGCATACGGGTGTAGCGCCGGACCAGCTCGGTCAGGAGGCTCTCGTGGTCCGGGGCCAGATGCTGGACCAGCACAAAGGCCATGCCCGGGTCGCCGTCGACGGGCATCCCGGAGAAGAAGGCCTCGAAGGCAGCTAGCCCCCCGGCCGAGGCGCCGATGCCCACGATGGGGAAGCCCGGCAAGGCGGCTGTTTCCTCATCGCGGTCCGGGGAGGAACTGCTTGCATCAACCTCGTGAAGGCGCCTCTTAACCATAGGACTACTCCTTGGGTGAATAATGTGCCAACGTGTCCATCGTCCGGACGGTTGCCGATGACCCCGACATCGACGCCGCCGAACGGCGACTGCCGGCGAGGCCCCCCGCGGCGCCGGGTGACTGAGGGCCCCGACTACCTGTGCAGTACGTCGGACAGCGCCTGGCGCAGGCGCTGTCCGACGCAGGCCGGATAGGCCCGTTCGCAGTCAGTGGCAAAGCCGTCGACGGTTCTCTCCACCGAGCAAAAGAGCCGGAGATCGCCCTCCACGTCACCCAGATGCAGGAACCCCATCAAGATCTCGTCACGTTCACGCTCGGTCTCGTAGAACCCGCAGATATGGGTACCCCAATTGCAGGTATAATGGCCGAAACCCAGGTTCATCGCTTCCTGATCGGATGTAGTGAGATGCATAACCTCCTCCTTTGCAGCGAGGGAGTGAACGCCTCCAGGACATCATCCACAGGGGAACAACACCATCCGGGAATGCCCGTCTACGCCTCTTTCGGATGGGTGACCCGAGCGATGCGTCACGCCCGGCAACCTGGCGCGTGACCGACGGCCAACGTGCGTGCCGAGCATTCTGCCATTGTAGCAGCATTGCCCAGGGATACCAGGCAGTTCACAGCCCAACCCGCGTGGCAACCACGCGCCGCAAACAGCCGATCACGATCGAGGGGAGACGCGCAAAGCGCAAGGCCGTCCCGCTTCATCCAGCCGGCGAACATCGCACTTGCGCGCCGGATCGGGCAACCGTCCCATCTCACCCCGCCGGCCCTCATGGCACGCCGACAACTTGACACAGGGTCATCAACAGAATATACTGAAGGCATCGCCCAAGCATGACCGTGAATTGAAGGTCAGACTGAGCATGAGCCATCTCCACCTGCACGCGGATCACACACGCCACGAGACCACACCCCCTGCCATGGCCCCATCCGTAACGAAAGCCCGGGCAACCAGCCCAGGCCGTCTGACCGGCAACCAGCTTGCACCTATATGGAGGTAACCGGATGGAGACAAGAAGCCGTTCGTCGTCGGTGATCATCATTGGGCTATTGGCACTAATCCTCGCTGCCACTGTCTACCCGATCGTCCAAGATCACCTGAACAAGGAAGAAGCACAACAGCGGAGAGCAACTATGGTGCAAGTGCTCGCTGTTCAGCAAAGTATCGTTGAAGAGCTGCTGTCGGAGTACCAAGCAGCCGCTTACGACAACCCAGGAGTGGACAGGATCGCGGAACAGCAGCTGATTGCAACAGAACACCAGCTGATGGCACTACAGGTCTTGATGCAGCAGAACATCCTGATTCTCGAGCTGCTATCGGAACACTGGTGATGATGGCACGATCTCCGCTCCCTCAGACCGGGGGCGCCTTGATCCAACTCCTCGTCCTTCCAGCGCTCGCCGCCTGTGGACCGGCGGCGACACCCTGTCCCGCCTGCGATCCGGCCCAGGTCACCGTGGTTCACACTCGCGAGGTCAAGGTCGTCGAGACGGTCGTAGTAACCGTGCAGGTTCCCGTGACGGAAATCGTGCACGTGGAGATCCCCGTCACCGTCACACCCACACCGACCCCGAGACACACGCCGACGCCGTCTCTGACGCCGACCATCACGCCGACGCCAACGGAGACACCGACCCCCACCCCCAGTCGGACACCGACTGTGACGCCGGCGCCCACGGAGACACCCAACCTCGCACTCACAGCCACTGCGCAGGCGATGGGTGTACTCGCCGGGACCAAGACCGACGGATTCTACCTCGTCGGCGTGGACATCGCGCCCGGCAAGTGGGAGTCAACAGGATCGGGAGCAGGATGCTACTGGGCCCGCTATGGCGATCAGCAGCAGCTCCTCGACAACCACTTCGGCCTTGCCGGCGGCACGGTCAACGTCCGCCCGACCGACTACGAAATCGAGTTCAACGGCTGTGGTCGCTGGATCTGGGTTGAGAACCGGGCGCCGGTCCTGGATGACGACGCCACAGCGCCCAAGGGCGATGGCTTCTACACCGTCGGCATCGAGATTGCCCCGGGACGCTGGCGCTCAACCGGCCAACAGACCAACTGCTACTGGTCACGTCTGGACGGTAACCAGCGCATTCTGGACAACCACTTCGGTCTCGCCGGCGGCACCGTCCTCGTGCGCCCCACAGACTACGAGGTCTTCTTCAGTGACTGTGGGATGTGGGAGTATCTGGGGCAATGAACGGCGCCCGCCACGCTGACATGCGATCGCCCTGACGAGACAGGGTATTGACATATCTGACAGTCAGTATAGTATATAAGCTATAGCACAAGGCGATGCCCTATGCCCACATGCGAGATTGAGTACTATGAGACGGTCCGGGGCAGATGCCCTATCAGCAGGCATCTCGATCATCTCGATAACAGGGAACGATTCACTGTCCAAAGGAAGATCGACCAGCTTGAAGAGTACGGGATGGAGATGCTGGCTTGGGGGCACGACCACCTGGATCACCATGGGGACGGCATCTACGTGCTTCGAGTCAGTTATCGACGTAATCGGCATAGGATATTCCTGTTCTTCATGCACAGAGGCAGAGCAATCCTCACACATGCAACCGTGAAGAAGACCGGCCCCATCGCTCAGTCCGACATCAAGAAAGCCAAGGAGTATCGCCAGGACTACCTAAGCCGGCATTAGGAGGACACGATGAAACACAGGGACTACGTTGAGCGCCAACGACAGGACCCAGACTACCTGAAAGCTGAAGCTGAGGTGCGCCCCGCGCTTGAGCTGGCAGAGGACATCATCCGCTTGCGTGTGGAGCGCGGCTGGTCGCAGAAAGAACTCGCGAGGAAATTGGGAACTTGGCAGGCCAATGTCTCTCGCCTGGAGCACGGACAGGCCAATCCCACGCTCCAGACGCTCCGTAAGCTCAGTGAGGTCTTCGAAGTCGAGCTCGTCGTGCGGCTGAGTGAGATGCGACAGACGCCACCTCTCCATATGGATGTCGTGCAGGCAGATCCTGCCGAGCAGGAAGGCTGCCGACAAGAGCAACCCTGAGTCAGGTTCGCCACCTAGGCATAGCAAGCCCCTCGTGAGATAATAGCACGCGGGGCGAGTGGCCAAGACGAAGACGGCACTCTCATTCCCAGGAGGCCCATGCACCTCTACCAACAGCTCCAACATCGCGTCGACGCGTGGCGCGCCGCCGGCTATCCCTGCGAGCCCTACCCGGCAATCGCCGAGATCCTCGACTACGCCACGCTGCCCGGCACCCAGATCCGCCGCTACCTGCGCCGCGCCCAGCTCCAGGCGCTGGAGACCTACTGGTATCTGCGCCTGATCGAGCGGACGCCCCACATCTTCGACCTCTACCGCCGGACCTACGGCAAGACCTCCGACCTCCTCGAGGCCCTCCGCATTGACACTAATGAGATTCGCGACTTCGTCCTCGACAACGGCCTTGACGCCCTCTGGCACCGCATCCGCACCGACGACGACTTCGTCAAAGAGCACCGCCTTGATAGCGTGCAGGAGACCCTGACGCTGGCCTATCCCAGCTATATCCTCGCCCTGGCGATGGGCGCCGGCAAGACCCTCCTCATCGGCGCCATCGTCGCCACCGAGTTCGCGATGGCGATGGAATATCCCGGTCAGGCGTGCCCCTTCATCCAGAACGCCCTCGTCTTCGCGCCCGGGCTCACCATCCTCGAAAGCCTCCGCGAGCTCGCCGAGATCGACTACGGTCGCATCCTGCCGCCCCGCCTCCACAGACCCTTCGAGGCCACCTACAAGCTCATCTTCACCCGCGACGGGGAGAAGGACCTGCCCGTGATCCGCGGCAGCCGCTATAACCTGATCGTCACCAACACCGAAAAGATCCGCATCCAAAAGCGCACCTACCGCCACCACGCCTGGTCCCAGCTCTACTACGAGCACATGCTCGAGGAGTACGAGGCGGAGGCCAACCTGCGCCTCCGTGCCATCGCCTCGCTGCCCAACCTGGGCGTCTTCTCCGACGAAGCCCACCACACCTACGGCAGCGACGTCGGCACACAGCTCAAGCGCGTGCGCCAGACCGTCGACTACCTCCACG
>JAXGUU010000102.1:0-11381 GCA_040774145.1 Anaerolineae bacterium | reverse complement strand
TCGGCATCCCAGCAGGTCTGCACGGTGATGTCGGCGTCGGTGAGGCCCCGCGTATGGTGCACACAGGCATAGGTCAGCAGGTGTAGGGCCTCGCTATCGAGCGGAAGCACACCTTCGTCCAGCCGCACAATCCACTCTGCGGCACGCTGACCGTGAAGGGGATCGTGACCATCGTTGCGGCGCTGGATGTCGTGCAGATAGGCGAAGAGCTCCACGACGACCGGGTCCGCTCCGTTCTGACGCGCGATGCGCAGCCCATTTTCGCGAACCCGTCGCCAATGGTCGATGCCGTGAATGCCGTGCCAGTTCAGCCCATAGGCGTCCCGCATACTCAGCATCAGTCTCTCGGTGATGACTGGAGAGATGTCAGGCTGCATATGACCGCTCCTCAACTTACGGTCCGTCGCCGATTACGCGACAGCTGCGCGTTGCATCATCCTTTGACGGTTGGCTTCAACGACCTCCTGGGCCAAATCCTCGGGCAAGATCTGGTAACGCTTGAACTCCAGACTGAAGGTACCCCTGCCCTGGCTCAGGCTGCGCAGATCGGTTGCGTAGCCCCGGGCCTCAGAGAGTGGGACCTCTCCATCGACGTTACGATAGTTGCCGCGTACGCGCATATTGTGCATGACGCCGCGCCTTCGTCCCATATCGGCAACGACGGCCCCCAGGTGTTCCTCCGGCACGTTGATATCCAGCCGCATGATGGGCTCCATCAGCGCCGGACCTGCCTTGTGGATCGCCTCCTTGACGGCCATGCTGCCCACGATCTCAAAGTCCATCGTGGCGGAATCCACCTCGTGGTAGTCGCCGTCGACGAGCGTGACCTTGAGGTCAGTCACCGGATAGCCTGCGATCACACCCTCCTCGAGCGTCCGACGAATGCCGAGCTCGATCGGGCGAATGAAGTCACGCGGTAGGCTGGCGCCGGTGGTCTCGTTCTCAAAGACGACGCCCTCATCTGTATGGTCGAGCGGCTCGACTCGCAGCTCGACGCGCGCATAGTGGCCATGCCCCCCCGACTGCTTGCGGTAGGTCGTGACGACCTGGCTCTCGCGCTGCACCGTCTCGCGATAGGAGACCTGGGGTAGGCTGACCTTCGGCGTTAGGTCGAACTCACGACGGAGTCGCTCTACCGCGATCTCGAGGTGGAGTTCACCCATACCCGACAGGACGAGTTCGCCGGTCTCGGCGACGACCTTCCAGAGGAGGGTAGGGTCCTCATCGCAGAGGCGACGGACGGCCTGGTAAAGTTTGTCGCGCTCGTTGTTCGAACTGGGCGCCAGCGCCACGGAGATCACGGGCTCTGGGAAGTCGAAGGACTCAAGTACGATGGGGTCCTTGGGATCGCAGAGTGTGTCGCCTGTGATCGCCGACTTCATTCCCACCAGCGCTACCACATCGCTGGCAGCCATCGAGTCAGCCTGCTCGCGGCGGTTGGCATGCATTCGGTAGATGCGTCCCACGCGCTCCTCATCGCCCGTGCGCGGGTTGTAGACGGTCTCGCCGGCTGTGACCTTGCCCGAGAAGACACGCACCCATGTGAGGTGGCCTACGTAGGGATCGACCATAATCTTGAAGGCAGAAGCACAGAACGGGGCGTCGAACGAGTCAGGGCGCTCAATGATCTCGTCCTGGGCACCAGGACGGCGACCCTTGGTCGGCGGGAGATCGAGCGGCGAGGGAAGGTAGTCTACCACAGCGTCCAACAGCGGTTCAATCCCAATGCGTTGTTTCGAGGCGCCACAGAGCACCGGGATGATATCGCCCGAGATCGTCGCCTGCCGCAGACCACGCTGGAGATCGACCAGATCCGGTTCCTGCCCTTCCAGACGTTGCATGAGGAGGTCATCATCGATCTCACAGATGCTATCGATGAGGCTCTCACGTGCTGCCGTCACGGCCTCGGTCATATCCGCGGGCACCGGCGCCACGGAGTAGGTGTCGCCCTCCCAGGTCATCGCCTGTTGGGTGAGCAGATCGACAGCGCCGCTGAAGGATCCCTCGGTGCCGATCGGTAACTGGATGGGGACAGCTCGTGGCGTCAGGCGTTCGCGGACCTCGTCCAGCACCCGATCGAAGTCGGCACCGACGCGATCGAGTTTGTTGATGTAAATGAGACGCGCGAGTTTCTCATGGTTGGCGTGTGCCCAAACAGCCTCTGTCTGGGGCTCTACGCCACCCACACCGCACAGGACGACGACCGCACCGTCAATGACGCGAATCGAGCGGACGACCTCAGCCGTGAAGTCGATGTGCCCGGGCGTATCGATCAGGTTGATGCGATGATCGTGCCAGTGGCACGCCGTAGCCGCCGACATGATGGTAATGCCGCGTTCCCGCTCCTGGTCCATCCAGTCGAGCTGGGTGTTGCCATCGTCGATCTGGCCTGCTCGATGGATGCGCCCGGTATGATATAGAATCGCCTCCGACGTCGTCGTCTTGCCCGCATCCACGTGGGCGAAAATACCGATGATCCTGACGTCAGCTATGGGTGCTTCTTTCCTCGCCATCTTTGAGTTGCTCCTCAGTTGTGCTCTGCTCTGGGATGACCGACGGCGGTCACGAAGTTAGGCCGCCGCCCGGTCAGCTGGTGCCGCTTACCGCTCTCTGTCGGTGCATGCAAAAGGCCTCGCCCGAATACACGCGAGGCCTCACGTATACTTCATCGTCACAAGTTATTATAGATGCTACACGTCAGAAGTCAAGATCCCGGCGCCTCTAGCTGTTCTGTCCCAGTCGCTTGATGATCTCGTCCGCACTGGCCTCGACCGGCTTGTCCGTCACGTCGACGACGTGAAACCCACCGCGCTGGTAGATCTGGCGAGCCAAGGCCAGCTCCCTGGCTACCTCGGCAGGGCGTGCGTAGTCTGATTCGGTCGAGATGCCCATCAGCTGCGTGCGTTGGCGTCGAAAGCCGAGCAGACGGTCGATCTCGATCGTCAGGCCGATGACGCGACCGCGATCCAGCTTGTAGAGCTCTGCGGGAATGGGAATCTGGGGGACGATCGGCATATTGGCAGCCTTCCATCCAAGGACCGACAAGTAGATGCTCAGCGGTGTCTTGCCCGTGCGAGAGACCCCGATCAAGACCACGTCGGCGTCGGGCCAGTCCTCACGCCTGAGCCCGTCATCGTGTGCCATCGCATACTCGATGGCTGCGACGCGCTCGAAGTAGGACTTGTGGAGCTGCCGGTAATAGCCTGGGCGTCCAAGGGGTGCCTGCCCCAGCATTGCGGTGAGCCGATCGAGCAAAGGGCCCATCAGGTCCAGGGCCGGCACGCCGTGCCGCGCTGCCGTCTCGATCAGCTGTTGCCGCAACTCGCCATCCACCAGCGTATGGACGATGGTGGCTCCCGTTGCGCGAGCCTGTCGCACGACTTCCTCGACCTGCGCGGGGCGACGGACGCTGGGTACGGTCATCACCGGGACCCGAGCATCGGGAAACTGCGCTAGGACAGTGTTGACGACCTGCTCCGCGCTGGTGCCGACACCGCCGGAGACGATGATGATCGAATGTGTACGCGGAGCTTCGGACATGGCATCATCCTCCTTGAGGTAGTTCAGAGCGATGGGCAACATAGGGCAACCAGATCGTGAAATGGGTGTTGCCCTCGGTGCTGGCAAAGGTGATCCGCCCGCCGTGGGCTTGGATGATGGCCTGGGCGATCGCAGCGCCAAGTCCCGTGCCGCGAAGTTGCCCGCTGTCGTCAATGCCGCCCCGGAAGAAGCGCTCGAAGACGCGCGGCTGTTCGTCCGGTGGGATTCCTGGTCCCGTGTCATGGACGGTGATCGTGAGCCACTCACGTTGTTCGTGTGTCTCGCGGTCGGTCGTCAGCGTCACCGTGCCCCCGGGTGGCGTGAAACGGATCGCGTTGTCCAGGATCTCCGCTACCGCCTGGATCAAGCGATTCTGATCGCCGCGAATGGACGGCAGGTCATCCCCTGGGCTCGGAACGTGCAGTTGCAGCCCGGCCTTCTCGGCTTGGACAGCATAGCGGGCTGTGAGGTGGTCGACGATCGTCCGCATCTCGACAGGTTCCCATTGGGTCAGGGCCTTGCCGCTATCCAGTGATGCCATCTCGAGGATGTCTTCGACGAGGTGCTGGAGCCAGCCTGCCTGTTCGTCGATCACGTGCAGGCTCCTGGATTGCGGCTCCGTAAGCTGCGTTCTGCCAAGTAGATGTGCGTAGAGCCTGAGCGTCGTCACCGGTGTGCGTAGCTGGTGGGAGATGTTGTCCAGAAAACGCTTGCGCGCTCGATCGAGATCACGCAACTGGGTCGTGTCGTGCAGCGTGCATACATACACGGTAGCGTCGCGTTCAGGATCCTTCATGGGTGAGACGCTGAGATTCGTGTCAAAGCTGCGGCCATCCTTGCGCCGGGCTTCTGTCTCGCCTCGCCACGGAGCACCGGTCTCGCGGACCACCGCAAGAGCAGGTCCGACCGGATCTCCGAGCACTTCGGCCACCGGACGACCCAGCACGTCGTTGCCGCAGTAGCCGGTCATCTCGCTGAAGGCGGGATTGGCATAGCGAATGCGCTGCTCGCCGTCGACGGCTAGGACGCCGTCGCTGACGTTTCGCAGAATGGCGTCACTGAGCTCTTTCTCGGCAAGGATCTGCGCCGTGCGTGCCTTGACTTCGATCTCGAGCTGCTCGTTGAGGCTCTGCAGCGCTTCTGCAGCTCGCCGCTGCTCGGTCACATCGTGCAGCATCACGAGATACCCTTGAGGCCCCGCGGCACCTCTCTTCAGCGGCGTGATCTGCCACTCGAAGGTTCCCAGGTCCGGAACGGTGAAATCGCCTCTCGATGCTGTCTCCCAGAACGGGTGCTGCGCGGTGATCGCGATCTCGGGTCCGCATAGCATCCTCATCAACCGCGCGAAGACCTCCTCTGCCCTTTGACCGATCACGTCGGCGCCGCCGATCCACGCGCGGGCGGCAGGGTTCACATCCACAATGCGGCCCTGCGGGTCGAGGACTACGACCCCGTCCTGTATGCTCTCGACGACGTGCTCACGTGCCACCGGCACGAGGTCCAGCAGGTGCAGTCGGCGGAAGGCGTAGCTCAGTGTCATCCCTGACAGGGCGAAGGCCACGGGCGTCCAGTCGGCGGCCCCGAGGACCGTGCGACGGATGACGTAGAGCATACTGATCAGCCAAGGGGGCACGAAGCTCAACAGCATCGCCAGGGACTGAGCCCGGTACAGGTGGCGCCGGCGAGCCGCCTCACGAACCAGGATGATCGTCGCTGTGGTCAGCAGGGCGTACTGGTGAGCGACGGTCACCCACCAGGCGGGGCCCCGCCCATAGATCATGGCTCGATGGTCGGCGTCGACGAAGGCAAAGCTGTTCCAGATCAACCCGTGCAGGCCATTGGTCAGCACGAGCAGTAGGGAGATGGCAGGAATCAACCAGAGGGCCAGGCGTGCAGCGACGGAACTCAGTCGATGGCCCTGTTGGGTGAACTCGATGATGAAATGCAGGAGCAAGGGGGCACAGGAGAGGCTGCCGAAGTAGGCAGCGGTCGACCAGAAGATCCTTAGTTCGACTGTGACCGCATTGGCCTCAAAGACGTACGTCCCCGCCCAGATCGCGATCGCCACCATGCTGAGGGTGAGGCTCGTGCCGCCGGGGCGATCGCGATAGCGCGAGGCCAGGACGGCGGCTCTGATTGACAGCAGCGTCGCGATGCTGAGTCCGACGACATAGGGCGTGATCTGCCAATCCACTGCTCACCTCTCTCCATGCATCGCAGTTCACCGACCCGATTATAACCTCTTGATCGGGAATCTCAAGCGGATTCTGCGGGGCAGGTGGTGGGCAACTTGACATAGACGTCGCATGGCATTACACTTGATCGTGGCGCTATAAAAAACTCAAGCGATAGACCCGGAGGAAGCGATGCGTGATAGTGGAACGGGGGGGGCTGCGCACCCGGAGCTGCCGCTTATCTATGAGATCGTTGATCTGGACACGCTCAGGACCATCGCGGATCCCTTGCGGGTACGCATCTTCGAGCAACTTGTCTCCAAGCCCCGCTCGATCAAGGAAGTAGCGGCCCGGCTGGGCCTCTCTCCGGGACGACTGTACTACCATGTCGGGCTGCTGGAGGAGCGTGGGCTGATTCGTGTGGTCGATCAGCACCTCGTCGGCAACCTAGTTGAGAAGGTCTACCGTGCCGTGGCCTCCGAGTTGGAGGTCGCGCCGGATCTGCTCTCCTTCGACACACCGGCGGGCAAGGAGAACATCAATACGTTCCTGGTTGCTGCGCTTGATGCGACGCGTGAGGATCTTGTCCGTAGTCTAGAGGCGAGGACCTATGCGCTCGAGATAGGAGCAGCGGAACGGGAGCGCTCGACGATCGTCACGCGGCGGGTCAGCCGGCTGCCGGAGGAGCGAGCGGCTGAGTTGCAGAAGCGAGTCAAGGCGTTGCTGGCTGACTTCGACGCGTCGAGTGTTGAGGAGAGTTGGGATGAGGATGAAGCCCATACCTATGCCTTAACCGTGGCGCTCTACCCGCACTTTGACTACCCCGCCGAGGGGGTCGATGTGGCGACGGCGGATGGACGACGGGATGCGGAGGACTAGATGACATCGTTACGCAGTCTACAGCGGAGCGTGGGTGTACAGGGCATGCGGGCCTTCCTGGTGATATGGCTGGGCCAGGTGACCTCCATTGTCGGGTCGGGCCTGACCGGCTTTGCCCTTGGGGTGTGGATGTTCGAGCAGACGGGCCAGGCGACGCCGTTTGCGATGACCGTGCTTTTCGCTACCTTGCCCAGACTGCTGCTGGCACCCGTTGCAGGTTCGCTGGCCGATCGCTGGAATCGCCGGTGGATCATGGTGCTGGCGGACACCGGCAGCGCGCTCGTGACGGTCGGCGCGATCGCCCTCGTGATGACCGATCGGATCGAGGTATGGCATGTCTACGTCATCGCTCTCCTTGGCGCCATCTGCTCGTCGATGCAGGAGCCTGCCTACCTCGCCTCGATTGAGTGCTGGTTCCTCGTGAGCAGCTGGGACGTGCGAACGGCATGGTGCAGGCAGCGCAGGCCATTGACATGCTGCTCTCACCCCTGCTGGCAGGCGCGCTCTTTGGTCTGGTCGGCATGCGTGGGATCTTCCTGATTGACCTCGCAACCTACGTCATCGCGGTGGGTTCGTTGCTGGTTGTAGCGATCCCGCAACCTCAGCGCACGACGTCGGTCGATGACTCACGGGACAAGTGGCGGGACCTTACCTATGGCTGGCGCTATCTCTGGGCGCGACCTGGGTTGTTTGGCATGCTGATCTACTTTGCGTTGGTCAACTTCTTTCTGGGCACGGTTGGGGCACTTTCGGGACCTCTGGTGCTCTCGTTTGCTGAGCCGGTGGTGCTGGGCACCGTGCAGATGGCTTCGGGTGTGGGTATGCTCCTGGGCAGTGTTGTCATCAGCGCGTGGGGTGGGCCTCGGCGGCGCATCACAGGGGTGGTGGGCGCCATTGCTGCCGCCTCCGTCGGGATTCTCGTGATGGGATTGCGACCATCGGGTGTAGGGGTCGGTGCCGGTATGGCGCTCTTCCTGTTCTTCATCCCCATCGCCTCGGGCTGCAGCCAGGCCATTTTCCAGACGAAGGTCCCACTCAACGCACAGGGCCGCGTATTCGCGGCGAGGAGCATGATCTCGGGGTCGATGATGCCGATTGCCTATCTTCTCACCGGGCCTTTGGCCGATCGTGTCTTTGAGCCGCGCCTGCAACCGGGTGCGTCATGGGCCGAGGGCTGGGTCGGTCGGCTGATGGGCGTGGGTGCCGGTAGGGGGATCGGGTTCATGTTTGTGATCGCGGGTGTCTTCCTTATGACAGCCAGCCTGTTGGCGTGGACCCATCCACGCATCAGGCACCTTGAGGCCGAGCTGCCCGATGTGGAGGCCTCGGTCGCTGCCGCTGTCGCCTGAGGATGGCGACGCCCGGGACTGTCCGCCTTACGGCTTGCTCTGGAGCGCTCTCCCGCTGGGTCTTCCCGGTTGTCTAGCCACGCGGAAGCGGTAGAATCAGATCATCTATTCATTGTCGTGCGATGGTTGGACCGGACATGCACGCCTTCGGGCAGCACGTCCATTTTCTTTCATTATGACAGGGCAGAAAGGACTCATCATGAACCGCTTTGCTGTTGTTACGGATAGCACCTCGAATCTCTCTCCCGGACTGGCTGAGGATCTGGGTCTCCCCATCATCCCACTCAACGTACACTGGGGCGACGAGTGCTACCTGGATGGGGTCACACTGGATGCTCGAACCTTCTATCAGTGGTTGACGCAGCGCAAGGACTTTCCCAAGACATCACAACCTTCGGCGGGCGCCTTTATGGATTTCTATCAGGCAACGGCGGAGGCCCAGAACACGGATACGATTCTGGGGATCTTCATTTCCACGGAGATGAGCGGTACCCTGGCATCGGCCTATCAGGCCAAGGCCGAGCTTGCGGAACTGCGACCCGATTTGCGGATTGAGATCATCGACTCGCGGTCGGTGTCCATGGGGTTGGGATTGCAGGTCCTCGCAGCGCAGCGCGCTGCGCGAGCTGGCATGGATGTGGAGGCGGGCATGCGCGAGGTGCTACGGTGCCAGGAGGCGCTCCATGTCGTGTTCGCGGTTGACACCCTGGAGTTCCTGCATCGCGGTGGACGGATCGGTGGGGCAGCTCGGTTGTTGGGTTCAGCGCTCAACCTAAAGCCGGTGCTTACCATTGAGAACGGGTCGGTGGAGGCACTGGAGAAGGTACGTAGCCGTCGGAAGTCGTTGCGACGTGTGGTCGAGCTTGCTGAACGGCGGCTCGATGGTCGTCAGGCTAGCGAGCTCGCGTTCATGTCCACTGCTTCGGATGATGATCTGGCCTGGATGACCGAGGTAGTCGTGGATCGACTGCGACCCCGCCGAGTTTATTCAGTGGTGCTCACGCCGGTTGTCGGTACCCACGCCGGACCGGGAACGATCGGCATCGCGTTTCACGCCATGGAGGACGGATTCGACTAGGGCGGCGAGCTGGGTGCGGACCCCAGCCGGGAGGGCGGCACATGAGGATGACGGGGTTGATCGAATGCAAGCGCGATGGGCTGCGCCTGACGCAGGAGCAGATCGATTTCTTCATCGATGGCTACACGCGGGATGAGATCCCGGACTACCAGGCAGCAGCGCTGCTGATGGCCATCGTGTTGCGGGGTATGGATGATGAGGAGACACGCGACCTGACGCTGGCGATGGCGCGTTCCGGTGACATCCTCGACTTGAGCGATGTGGCGCCGGTCGTGGTTGACAAGCACTCCACGGGTGGTGTGGGTGACAAGGTCAGTCTGGTGGCAGCTCCGATCGTCGCGGCGGCCGGATTGCCGGTGGGCAAGATGTCGGGGCGAGGCCTCGGGTTCTCGGGCGGGACGCTGGACAAGCTGGAGTCGATTCCAGGCTACCGGGTTGATCTGACGGTTGATGAGTTCAAGGCGCAGCTGCAGCAGATCGGGATCGTGCTAACCGGTCAGTCGGCGAATCTGGCACCCGCGGATGGCAAGCTCTACGCGCTTCGCGATGTGACCGGGACGGTCCCCAGCCTTCCACTGATCGTGAGCTCAATCATGAGCAAGAAGATCGCTGCCGGAGCCGACGCCATCGTGCTCGACGTCAAGGTGGGCAGCGGAGCGTTCATGCGCACGCTCGATGACGCTCGCGCCTTGGCGCGTGATATGGTGCGGATCGGTCGTGCTGTCGGACGCAGCGTGGCTGCGCATATCTCCGACATGAACCAGCCGCTGGGCCGGGCCGTCGGCAATGCCCTCGAGGTTGCCGAAGCCATACAGGCGCTGCGGGGCGAAGGCCCGACGGACCTGGTCGACCACGTCGTGCGCATCGCGGGCGAGATGCTGCACCTGGGGGGCCTCGCGGACGACCTGGAGGAGGGGACTCGCCGGGCTGTCGCCACGATCGACAACGGCGCCGCCTATGACAAGTTTCGCGAGTTGGTCGCGGCGCAAGGGGGCGACATCCGCTATGTGGACCAGCCGGAGCGTCTGCCCAAGGCCCGGCTCGCGGTGACGACCGAGGCTGCCGCTGCAGGCTATGTCGCATCGATGAAGGCGGACGAGATCGGGATGACGGTCGTTGACCTCGGCGGCGGTAGGGAGAAGAAGGATCAGCAGATTGACCATGCCGTGGGTCTGGTGATGCACGTTGCCGTCGGCGATCGCGTGTTGGTCGGGCAGCCGCTGTTCACGGTTCACGCCGCCTCAGAGGACGATGCTGAGCGGGCGGCCGCCCGCGCGCTGAGTGCCTTGCATCTCACGGAGGGGCCGGCGGCGCGTCTGCCGCTCTTCTACGAGCGCGTCACCTAGGGGCGTCTCGGACCCGCGACGGCTGCAGGCGGCGATCTGCCTCCGCCGTGAGCGTCGTGGTGCCGGTCTCGCCCTCCGACGTTGTCATCCGACCTGAGCGTGTTATAATCCTGCCAGTTGCCTCGGGAGGAAAGAAAGAGAATGCAGACCTATCTAAACATCGTGCAGATTATCCTAGGGATTGCCCTTGTCGTCTTGGTGCTGTTAGAGGTGCGCAGCGGTGGCACCGGTGGCGTCTTCGGTGGATCGCAGACGAGCCTGATCCGCAAGCGGCGCGGTCCTGAACTGCTGCTGTTCCGGTTGACCGTGATCACCTCGGTGCTGTTCTTCCTGGTCGCTATCGTCAACGTCCTGGTTGTTGGCTAACAACGTCGCACCCGGTTGGGGGACGCGTGCCTGGCGGCGGATCGGCTGCCGCTCTCAGCACCGTCCCTCTTCCGTGTCACGGCTGTGCTGAGAGGGATGTGACGTGTTTCGGCGTATCGGCTGGCAGGTTGTGCTGGTGGGTATCGGCTTCCTGGTCGCAGCCACCATCCTTGCCTATGTGGCCTCTACCTACACCACGGAGTTCCGCCCGGCTCCGGGTGGTACCTATGTGGAGAGCGTAGGTGGGTACCCTCAGACGCTTAACCCGCTCCTGAGCTTCTACAACGATGCTGACAAGGATGTGACAGGCCTGGTCTTCAGTGGGTTGACCCGCATGAATATGCGAGGCGACGTGGAGCCCGATCTTGCCACGGATTGGGAGATCGACGCTCAGGGCATCACGTACACGTTCCGGCTCAGACGCAACGTCGTCTGGCACGACGGATATCCTTTCTCAGCCGGAGACGTGGTCTTCACGGTTGAGCTACTCCAAGACCCTGACTATCCCGGTCCGCCTGACGTGGCAGAGCTGTGGCGTACCGTCGATGTGACGCGACTGGATAACTACACGGTGCAGTTTGTGCTTCAGGAGCCCTACGCACCCTTCCTAGACTACACGACCGTCGGCATCCTGCCCGCGCATCTTCTC
>JAXGUU010000101.1:0-11393 GCA_040774145.1 Anaerolineae bacterium | reverse complement strand
CCTGCCGCCCGGAGCACGCACCCCATGGTTCACGCGCCCCACAGCGACCAACGACCGGCACGCTCAGGAGGGCCAGGAGATCTGGTTCTGCTATCTGCATATGGGCGGCGCCGAGCACCCGACGGTCGCCCGCATCGAGCTGCCGGCCTGGGCCGCCACGCGCGAGGCCGCCGTCGCTGTCGGCCACGCCGCCTTGCAGCACCAGTCGGCAGCGCTGAACGGCTATCCCTACGTCCTGGCGCGCGCGCACGAAGAGGCGCTGGTGACGACACAGGACAAGGCCGCGTTGGAGCAAGCCATCCAGCGAGAGATTCTCACATCCGGGGAGCTCGCGCTGCCCTCGGAAAAAGCTCAGCAGAAAGCCCTGTTGGGACGCAGATAGTGGATAGGAGAGATGATGTCGGGATCTGATCAGACCATCACCATCGGCAACGTGCTGCGCGCGGACATCCGCGGCTTTGTCGTCGCCTCGCGCATCCCTGCGCCCGAGGTCCCCACGTTCGGCGCCTTCGTGCGCGCGCCCATCCAACAGGGGACGGCAGAGCTGATCGGCCTCGTCTACGACATCCGGCTGCAGGACGACCCCTTCCTGCGCAATCTCGCCGCGAACGTGGTGCCGGGAAACCCCAACCACGATGAGATCATCCGTGACCAGCGTGAGAACCGCGCCGTGCCGGTGGAGATCTCCGTCGTGGCCATCGGATACCGCTATCATGAGGCCGAGAGCTACCTCTACGGCTATCCGCCACAGCCGCCGATGGTCCTGCACCAGATCGCCGTCTGCTCACTTGAGGAGGTGCGCAGGATCACGGCAAGCGTTGATTTCCTGAGGACGCTGCTGGACAACCGCGACCTGCCCGCCGATGAGCTCATCCCCACCGTGCTGCAGCAAACCGCACCGGACGACGGCGCCGATCGCCAGGCTTACCTGTTGGGGGCCGGGCGCTATCTGGCCCAGCATCTGGGCCGCGACCCCGTACGGCTGGAGAAGATCCTCCGCCGCATCGACGGAGGCTAAAGCATCAGCGCCCGAAGCTCTGTGAGAGCTTCGGGCGCCCAGGTTCGTCACGAGAGGGCGCTGAGCCTACGATTCGCCCCGCCCGTCCTTGACCGCAGCGATGAAGGCCGCCGCTCGGCGGGCCAGCTCCTCCATATCGCCGGCATCCAGCAGCTTCTGGTTCACCAAGCTGCTGCCCACGCCGAGAGCCGCTGCCCCCTTGCGGATGAAGTCGACCGCCGTCGTGAGGTCGACGCCGCCGACCGGCACGATCTCCAACTGCGGCAGCGGCGCGCGGATGGCTTTGATCAGATCCGGACCGCCGACGCTCGCCGGGAAGAGCTTGACCATATCCGCGCCCGCCTCCCAGGCCGTCAGCGCCTCGGTCGGTGTGTAGATCCCCGGCATCACCGGCACGCTGTAGCGATTGCAAAGCTCCACCACCGGCACGCTCAGCGTCGGCGCCACCACGAAGCCGGCCCCGGCTAGCATCGCCGCCCGTGCCGTCTCCGTGTCGAGCACCGATCCCGCGCCGAAGAGGACCTCGTCACCATAGCGGTCGGTCGCCTCCTCGATCACGCCCAACGCGCCGGGCGTCGTCATCGTCACCTCGATGACGCGCACACCGCCGCCCTTGATCGCATCTGCCGCCGCCATCAACTGGTCCGAGCTCTGTGCTCGTATGATCGCGACCACGCCCGTCGTTCTTATCAGCTCCAACTTCTCACGTTTGTTCATGCCATCACCTCGAGGTTCGCTTGCCGCCGCCGAGCACATCGGCCTTCATCAGTGCCTGCACCTCATCCTTGTTGACAATCGGCAGGTCAAACATCAGCGTCTGCTTGATCCGCGTCGCCGCGTCACCGACCAGGACACCCTTCTCGATACCGGAGGCTGTGAAGCCCTCCGTAAGCAGGCCGTAGTAGAAGCCCGCGTTCCAGGTGTCGCCGCCGCCCAGCCGGTCCCACAGCGTGATCGGCTTGACCGCCGGCGAGCGGAAGAAGGCGCCCTGTGCGTCCGCCGCTGCCGATTCCCAGCGGTGCTGCTCGAAGGTGTCGGGGTAGCGGATCGTGATCGCCACGATCTTCGTGTTGAAGCGTGCGTGGATCTGCGCCGCGAACACCTGGATGTCCTCATCATCGATGCGCCCGATGTCGCCGTCGACGATCTGCTGCGCCGAGTACTGACCGCAGTCCATCCCGTAGATCAAGGCCATATCCTCGATCGACGTGATGAGCACGTCGACGTGATCGGTGAGGATCGGCGTCATCACCGCGCGGGCCGGCGCGACGCCCCAGAGCGTCGCGCGGTAATTGAAGTCCAGTCCCACCAGGCAGTCCGCCGGCTTCTGCGCCACCGCCTCCTCAAAAGCCGCCAGCAGCCCGTTGTGGTCATAGCCGCTGTGCGGCGCCAGCCCGAAGCTGATGCCCGAGGTGTGGAAGAGCGCGCAGTCCTTGAGCGCCGCAGCCCAATCCACCATCCCCGCGTCCAACCGCGATGCCGCCGAGTAGGCCCGCTGATAGACGCCGGTGTTCTTTCGCGGCGTCCGACCGATCTCATAGATGAACCTGCCGATGGGCTCGGTCTTGGGTGCCCAGACGAAGTGGTCGGTGTTCATCCCGTTCTCGCGGGCGATGTTGCGCACCATCAGACCGTAGGGATTCGCCGGCACCCGGGTGATGAAACCGGCGGGGATGCCGAAGCGCGACAGCCCCATCGCCAGCGTGTACTCGCTGCCCGCCATCGACAGGTGGACCGTCCGCGTGCGCTCGGGACGCTCGTTGTCCGCGGGCGTGTCGCGCACCATCACCTCTCCAAAGGTGACGAACGCGGGCCCCTTGCCATCGAAGGCGCTCAAATCGTCCTGCGTGATGTCATAGGTAAGTGTAGGTTGGTTCATGATCCATGCTCCTTGGTTCGGTTATCTCCGTTGCCGTCTCTGCTGTGTCCCCGTCGGAGGCGAAGTCCCCACCCGTGGGGAGACCACGAGAGCGAGAGCAGCCTTGACCTAATAGCGCCCTACCCGCGTCAACCCCTCATCCACGCCCAGCATCACCGCGTCGAAGAGCTGCTTCATCAGCGCCAGCTTCACCGTCTGTAGCTCAGGCACCTCCCACAGGTTCACGAACTCGTCCGGATCCTCCTGCAGGTCATAGAGCTCGCCCACCTCCTGCCCATGGTAGACCACCAGCTTGTAGCGGTCATCGCGCAGCATATTCGCGTGGCTGGCAAAGCGCCGATCGAGCGCATCATGATACTCGCTACGGACGAAGTCGCGATGTACGTCGGGATCCGCCGCGCCGGTGAGGATCGGCATCAGCGAGCGCCCCTGCACGTGGGGTGAGGTCGGCAAACCTGCGGCGTCCAGCAGCGTGGGCACGAGGTCAGTCAGCTCCACCAGCGCGTTACTGCGCAGGCCCGCCTCGAAGTGCCCGGGCCACGAGAGGATCAGCGGCACGTGAACCAGGCTCTCGTAGAAGCGACAGCCCTTCCATAACAAGCCATGGTCGCCCAACGTCTCGCCGTGATCGCTCGTGAAGATCACGAGGGTCTTCTCGCGCTGCCCGGTCGCCTCGAGGACATCCAACATCCGCCCCACCTGATCGTCGATCAGCTCGATCTGCGCGTAGTAGGCGGCGACCATCCGCCGGGCGTCATAGCTGTGCGGCGAGATCGGTGTCTCCGTCTGAAAGTCAACGCCGCCGAAGGCAAGCTGGCTTGCCGACTCTTCCTCCCGGAAGAGCGGAAGCGGCACCGACGCCGGGTCCATCCGCTCCAGATAGGCCAGCGGCGGGTCGATCGCCGGGTGCGGATCGAAGGGGTTGACGCTCATCAGCCACGGTCCCTCGCGCGCTTCGGTCATAAAGGCGATGGCCTCCTCGGCGCACCAGGTCGTCTGATGGTATTCGGCAGCGATCCCCGGGCGACAGTACCCGGGCACGTGCCAGGCGCGTCCCGCCTCGCTCTCCAGGTCCGCGTTGTACGCTGCATCCCAGTCCACGCCCTGATCCACGAGCCACTGCTGGTAATCGTGCTCTGCCGTGGGCCAGAAGGGCTCCGGCTGCGGATGGTGACTCCACTTGAGCACGCGATAGCCGTAACGGTCCTCCGGCATCTGCTCCACGCGACCGTCCGCCGCCGTCAGGTGCAGCTTACCCGCGAGGCCCGTGTCATAGCCCGCATCGCGTAGCGTGCGCGTGATCAGGCCCGGACGCTCCGGGAACCAGCCATCACCGTTGCGGTTGACGTGAATCGTGCTCGGATACCTGCCGGTCAGAAAGCTCGCCCGGCTCGGCGTGCAGATCGGGCACTGCGTGGTGGCGCGCAGGAAAGCCACGCCCTCTTCAACCAACCGATCCAGGTGCGGGGTGCGGATATGCGCATTGCCCAGCGACCGGATCGTATCATAGCGCTGTTGATCCGTACAGATCCACAGGATGTTTGGACGGGATAAGCTCACAGCAAGTTACCTCCCTATCACGCGAACGCTCAGCAGAGCGTGACGAGTGACCTTTGACGGTTGATCCGGAAATACGCTGTCAATCGTCACTCGTCAATCGTCAGTTGTTCACCAATCCGCCACCGACCCATCGGCATGCCAGAGCCGCGGCGTCTCCCACGAACCGTCATCGAGCTTGTCGGCAAGTGCCTCGTCGTCGAGCTCGATGCCCAGCCCGGGCCCGGCAGGCAGGTCGATATAACCCTCCTTGATGACAAAGGGTGTCTTGAGATACCCCTCACCCAGCGTCACGTGCTCCTGCGCCAGGAAGTTGGGCGTGCAAGCGTCCAGCTGCAGGCACGCCGCCAGCGCGATCGGCCCCAGCGGGCAGTGCGGTGCGACGGCAGCGAAGTAGGTCTCGCCCATCGCCGCGATCTTCTTGCACTCCAGGATGCCACCGGCGTGGGAAAGGTCCGGCTGCAGCACCGTTGCAGCCTGCTTCTCCAGCACCTCCCGGAAGCCCCACTTGGTGAAGAGGCGCTCGCCGGTCGCGATAGGGATCGTCGTGCTGCGCGCCACCGTCACCATCACATCGACGTTGTCGGGCAACACCGGCTCCTCGATGAACATCGGCTCGTAGGGCTCCAGTGCTCGTGCCAGGCGGACCGCCATCGCCGGGCTGACCCGCCCGTGGAAGTCGATGCCGATGTCGACCTCCTTGCCCACCGCCTCACGAATCCCGGCGAATCGCTCGACGTTGGCCTCGACGACAGCGGGGGTATCGACGATGTTCACGGCCCCCAGAATGCCCGTCTTCAGCGCCGTGAAGCCCTGCCCGGTGCTCACCTTGGCGCTCTCGATGTAGTCGCCGTAGGTCTCGCCGCCCAGCCAGCCGTACATCCGGATGCGGTCGCGCACCGCGCCGCCCAGAAGCTGGTAGACGGGCACCCCCAACCACTTGCCGGTGATATCCCAGAGCGCCTGCTCGATGCCCGAGAGGGCGCTCGTCAGCACCGGACCGCCCCGGTAGAACTGCCCGCGATAGATAGCCTGCCAGTGATGCTCAATGCGCCGCGGATCCTGACCGATCAGATAGCGTCCGATCTCGTGAACTGCCGCCGCGACGGTCTGCGCGCGGCCCTCAACCACGGGCTCGCCAAGCCCCACGACCCCCTCGTCGGTGTGCACCTTCAGAAAGAGCCAACGCGGCTTGACAAAGACAGTCTCCAGCTTCGTGATCTTCATATGAGTTCACCTCCGCTGCGAGTATACTCCCACGGGGGCAGTTGACGAGGTCACAGGTGATGCCATAATGACGATGTGACGATCCTAGTTAATGACGTCGTGCGGCGCGCCGGTCGAGCGCTCCCGCCCAACCCTGACACAGCACACTGCATCGTGAGACGGCTCAAGACACCTCATATGGCCCTCGCCATCCTGCTGTCGCTGAGCGCGTGCGGGTCCGCAAGCCGCCCGACGCCTACAGAGACGCCATCTGTGCAGGCAGTTGAGCCGAGCGCGACGACGACGCCCTCGACGGCTCCCTCAGGCAACCCGCTCCTTGTCGGGGCCTACTACTATCCCTGGTATGGCTCGGACGGACGCCATTGGCGCGAGGGCTACCGCGGCATCCCACAGCTCGGCGAGTACGACTCAACGGACGAGAGCGTCATCGACCGGCACATCACGTGGGCATCGGAGCATGGGCTCGACTTCTTCGCCGTGAGCTGGTGGGGCCGCGACAGCTACGAGGATCGTGCCGCGCGCGGACCTATGTTACGCGCCCTCGAGGACCGCCCCTTCCGCTTCGCGATCCTCTATGAGGCCCCGGCCCTTCTGGGCACCCACCAGGACAGGATTGAGCTGGATGACTACGCGGTCGAGCGCCTGAGCGAGGACTGGACCTACCTCGCCGCGACCTACTTCAACCATCCCAACTACCTCACCATCGACGGGCGTCCCGTCCTCTTCATCTACCTCACCCGCATCTTCACCGGCAATGTGGACGACGCGCTCGCACGAGTACGCACCGCGGTCGCCGGCGAGACCGGGCACGCCCCCTTCCTGATCGGCGACGAGGTCTACTGGCACACACCTTCCGGCAGCCGGATCCTCCCCTACGATGGCATCACCGCCTACAACATGCACACCTCGGTCGCCGGGATCGCGACCGGCTTCGACGACAAAGTGCGCGCACGATACGAGCTCTGGGCTCAGGTCGCGGAGCGCGCGGGCATAGCCTTCGTGCCCGGTGTCATACCGGGATTCGATGACCTGGCAGTGCGCCCCGAGGCCGCGCATCCCGTCATTCCACGCAGCCCCCAACTCTTCGCGACGCAGCTTCAAGATGCGCTCAGACTCGCCTCGGGACCTGCGCGGATCGTGATGATCACGTCGTGGAACGAGTGGCACGAGGACACATCGGTCGAGCCGAGTGAGGCCTTCGGATTCGACTACCTTCAAGTGGTGAGGGAGCTCGTCAACGCACAAGATACCGGAAACTAGTGGATACCGGATGCTCACGGCGCTTTGGGGAACGGACTTGCGACCTGGGGCAAAACCGGGAGAATGACAGGGTGTGTTTCGCGGACGAGTGTGGTGTCAGCGAGGCAAGACGATGGGTACCGTGAATCGCTATCGGGATCTGAACGTCTATCAGCCGGCTTTTGAACTTGCCGTGGAGATCGACCGTGTGTCGAAACAGCTGCCCAAACATGAGATGTACGAGGTAGGGAGCCAGATACGACGATCCGCCGTCATGTCGAACCCTATCGATCATGAGCACCACCTAGATTAGGGGCGTTGTCGCGCACCCCTCGTAAGGAGACGCAACACACGAACGCCTAGAACCAAGCATCCAGTATCCAGTATCCAACAAGGAGGCACCACCCATGTTCATCGACCGACCCGACATCCAACCCGGCATCAAGATCGCAGCGCAGATACGACCCGAGCCCACCGAGGATGATCTCGCGTTCATCCGGCAGATGGGCGTCGACTACGTCGTGCTCTGGACTGACGGCGAGCACGCTAGCTATGATTACTACGCCAGCCGGCGCGATCTCTTCGCGGAGCACGGCCTCACGGTCTACGGCTTCGGCTCGAGTTCGGTCCACAACCAGCCCAAGATCACCCTGGGGCTGCCGGGCCGCGACGAGAAGATCGAGGAGTACAAGCAGCACCTGCGTAACCTGGGCAAGGCCGGGATCCCCTACACGACTTATGCCCACATGGCCAACGGCATCTGGAGCACCGAGCGCGAGACGACGCGCGGCGGCGCACCCGCCCGCGCCTTCAACCTCGAGACCGCTCGTGAGGGTCACTGGGCCGGCGAGATCTTTGAAGCCCCTCTCACGCACGGGCGCACCTACTCCGAGGACGAGATCTGGGACAACTTCGCGTACTTCATCAAGCAGGTCGCTCCTGTCGCGGAGGAAGCCGGCGTCAAGATCGGCATCCACCCCGATGATCCGCCCGTGCCGGAGCTCGGCGGTATCCCACGCTGTATCTTCGGTAGCTTCGCGGGCTACAAGCGGGCGCTGGAGATCGCCGACAGCCCCAACGTGGGGATCTGTCTCTGCGTCGGCTGCTGGCTTGAGGGCGGCGACTGGATGGGCAAGGATGTCTTCGAGACGATCAAGTACTTCGGCGGGCAGGACAAGCTCTTCAAGATCCACTTCCGCAACGTCAGCCAACCGCTGCCCTACTTCGTCGAGACCTTCCTCGACGATGGCTATATGGACATGTACAAGATCATGCGCGCGCTGCGCGAGGTGAATTTCGACGGCGTCGCCATCGCCGACCACATCCCGCTGATGGCCAACGACCACCGCGTGGGCACCGCCTTCTCCATCGGTTATATGAAGGCGCTCCTCGAGCGCGCTAACGCGGAGTTTTCCGGCTGATAGAGCGATGCCGGCCTGTTGTAGCGCAATCGGCTCGATGGCGCCGTGCGCGACAGTCAAGGCCACACTCCCGAGAACATTTCACACGCTAGGAGGCAACCATGTCAGAGGAAACCAAGCAACCGTCGATTCTGGAACTGCAGGCACGGTGGGATAAGATCCGCATTGCCAATCTCTACGATACGCTGGATGCGATGGGCTATGGCAATCAGTGCATCGACCTGAGCATCCGCCCCCTCTTCCCGCATCAGCACCTCGCCGGTGTAGCGGTCACGATGCGCGGCACCCGCGACCCACGGACTGAGGAGGAGAAGAAGGCCGACGTCGAGAAGGCCAAGGCCGAGGGCAAGGAGAAGGAACGACCCGGCGAGGTCATCTTCCCCGGCTGTGTGGTCGTGGTCGACGGTGGCGGCGAGCCCTTCACGGGCAAATTCGGTGAGATGACCAGCTGGAGCCTGCAGCAGAAGGGCGCCAAGGGCATCGTCATTGACGGCTACATCCGTGACCTGCTGGGCCTTGAGGTCATCCCCGACTACACCGTCTGCGCCCGCGGTACCTCGCCCATCGAATCCAACAAGCGCTGGTCCATCATCGACACCAACGTCACGATTGCCATGCCCGGCACGCTGACCAGCCAGGTGCCCGTGCACCCCGGTGACTGGATCATCGGCGGGCCCGACGGCGTCATCGTCGTCCCGCAGGAGATCGCGATGGAGGTCCTTGAGAAGGCCGAGGAGATCGAGGGACGCGAGCAGGGTATGCGCGAGGACATGGCAGCCGGCATGTCCTTCAAGGACGCTTACGAGAAGTGGGGGCGCGCCTAGATGGAAACGGTTGCTTTCGGTCAGACCGGCCTGCGCGTCTCGCGCATGGCCATCGGCACTGGAACGCACGGCTGGGCTAAGCGCTCCGAGCAGACCGCGCTGGGCATCGAGGGCCTCGCCGACCTGCTGGTGAGGGGCCTCGACCTGGGCATCAACTTCTGGGATGCTGCCGACCAGTATGGCTCCCACCCACACGTCGCGGCAGCGCTCAAGCGCGTCGCCCGCGACCGGGTGGTGATCGCCACCAAGACCACCGCCAAGCGCGAGAAACAGGTCACGCGCGAGGTCGACCGCTTTCTCAAGGAGCTGGGGACCGATGTCCTCGACATTGTCCTGCTCCACGGCCTCAGCGACGGCGACTGGCCCAAGACGTTCGAGGGGCCGATGGCGGCGCTGACCCGCGCCCAGGAAGCAGGTAAGGTGCGCAGTGTCGGCTTCTCCTGTCACAGCCTGAGCGCGCTACGCGCCGGGGCCACCACCCCCTGGGTGGAGACCGTCTTGGTCCGCATCAACTACGACGGCGTCAACATGGACGGCACACCCGACGAGGTCGCCCCGGTGATCGCGCAGCACTATGACGCCGGCAAGGCGGTCTACGCGATGAAGGTGCTCGGCTGCGGGCCCCTCACGCACGATGTCCGGCGCGCGATCGACTACGTGCTCGGCCTCGGCACGGTCCACAGCCTCTCCATCGGCGTGACCAGCCTTGCCCAGCTACAGGACGACGCAGCGCTGATCGAGGAGTTGGCGCCTGCTCGCCCGCTTCGCACCGCGTAACCGTCCCTTCCGGGTTGCTGAGCACGGGCGCCTGCGCAGAGAGAAGCGTTCAAGGCAACCCGGAAGGTGAGACAAAGGAGATTACAATGACGCCCGAAGTCCGCTACCATAGGTTGCGCCCGGCGCAGATCGTCGAGCGTCGCCACGCCTGTTCCGTCGCCTACATCCCCATCGGCACGCTGGAGTGGCACGGTGTCCACAACCCGGTGGGGGCCGACACGTTACAGGCCGAGGGGCTAGCGCTGATGTGCGCCCAACGTGGCGGCGGCCTCGTCTTCCCGCCGCTCTACTACGGCGAGAGCCGTCTGGAGGCGTTGATGGAAGCCAATGCCGGCGATCGTGAGGCCATCGCCGCCGGGATGGACCTCTCACCCGACAACTTCCTGCCCGAACGGCAACCCTTCTCGGCCACCGAGCAAGCGCTCAACTACCACAAGCTCCTCATCCACATCCTCGCAGAAGCCGAGAGCCTGGGCTTCAAACTGGGCGTCCTGGTCGCCGGGCACTACCCCTTGATCGATCACGCCCGCGCCGCCGTGCTGCAGTTCAACCAGCGCGAATACAGCAAGCGTCAGGGAATGCTGGCTTGGGCCTTCGTCGACTACCTGCTCGTCCGGCAACAGTACCCCCGCGCCGGGGATCACGCCGCCGGATGGGAGACCTCACACGTGATGGCGCTTCATCCGGACACCGTTGATCTCAGTTTGTTGCCGCCCAAAGGCGAGACCCTCGTCGGCATCGGCGGCCACATGGCGCCCCAGGATGCGACGCCCGAGTACGGGCGCGAGACCCTCGACGCCGCGGCAGAGATCGCCATCCGCGAGGTGCACCACCGGTTGGAGAACCCGGCCCTCTACCGCGGGCACGGCAACAGCCTGCGCGAGGGCCTCTGGCGAGACAGCTAAGGAGGATGCGATATGGCTAGAATCCTAGTGACGACCTTCAGCATCTCGGGCAACACCAAGGCCCTGGCTGACGCCGTCGTCGCGGGCGTGACCAGTGTGGAGGGTGTCCAGTGCATCCGTAAGCGCCTTCAGGACACGACGGTCGAGGACTGGGTGAACGCCGACGGGATCATCGTCGGCTCCCCCACCTACTTCGGGCAGATGGCGGCCGAGGTCAAGGCCCTCTTCGACGAGACCGAGCAGGTCTACGGACAGCTTGAGGGCAAGGTCGGCGCAGCCTTCACCACCTCGGGTGGCGCAGGCTGCGGTCACGAGCTGACCAACATGTCGATCATCACCGCGATGCTCGTCTGCGGCTTGGTCGTCCAGGGCACGACCAAGGGCCCGCACTTCGGCCCCTTCGCGGTGGGCAAGCCCGGCGAGAAACAGCTTGAACAAGCACGGGAGATGGGCATCCGGGTCGCCCAACTCACGAAGAAGCTCTTTGGATAAGGCGGCTCTGCCGGAAGATGCCCCCGCATACACTCATGTGGGGCGGGAAGCCGT
>JAXGUU010000100.1:0-11423 GCA_040774145.1 Anaerolineae bacterium | reverse complement strand
GGGGAGCAGCGGCTCAACAATTGCCCATTGTTCATCCGTAAGTTCCATCGCTCAGACTCCTCTGCGTGGTCTGAGCTTAGTTTACCATTTTTGAGATGAGTTCTAGTGTCTTAAAGGGGGCCCCGCATGCTGACGCGCACTCTGAACAGACTGTCGATGTTCCTTATGGCCTTGCCTATGCTGACTCTCCTCGTAGACCCGGCTATGCCGCCGGTGTCACTCGCCAGCACTTCGGTCGGCGGTACCATCGCGGGTGATACTACTTGGACTCTTGACGGCAGCCCCTACCTGGTGACCGATGATGTGACGGTCAACGAAGGTGTCACGCTCACGATCGAGCCCGGCGTCGTCGTCAAGTTCAATGATGACTATGACGATCTGTGGGTCTATGGCACATTGGTGGCCGACGGGACGTCCGACCTCCCGATCATCTTCACCTCGATCCACGACCATAGCGTCGGTGGTGCCACAGGTAGCGGTTCTCCTGCCGGTGCGGATTGGAGCGGTCTGTACTTCATGCCGTCCAGCGGCGGCAGCGTGCTGGATCACGTCACCGTCCGCTACGGCGCCGGACGGTCGGCCTCGGCTAACGTCCACGTTCGGACTCGCGACGTTGCCATCACCAACAGCACCTTCGCCTACGCAGGCAATACGCGGCCCGGCATCCTCTTCGACAATGCTTTGCCCGCAAGCTTGAGCGACAACACTTTCACCAATAACACCGGGGATGCGGCGTACGCGGCCCTCACCAACAACGGCGACAGCATCACGCTGAGCGGCAACAGCGCTACCGGCAACCGCACCAACGGATTCGCTGTCCTCGGCACCATCTCAGGGACAGTCACCTGGGATGGGGGGGATAGCGGCGTGTTCCCGTTCGTCGTCGGCCAGACCTACAGTTATGATCTCACGGTCAACGCGGGGGCCACACTCGCGCTGACCCCCGGTACCGTGATCAAGTTCCGCAGTGACTATGACGATCTGATCGTCAACGGGACTCTCGAGGCCGAGGGTACGGCTGCGAAGCCGATCGTTTTCACCTCCTTTCTAGATGACACCGTGGGCGGCGACACCAATGGTGACGGCGCTGCAAGCAACCCCGCAGGGGCTAACTGGAGCGGTCTGTACTTCATGCCGTCCAGCAGCGGCAGCGTGCTGGATTACGTCACCGTCCGCTATGGAGGTGGGCGGACGGCCACTGCCAACGTTCACGTTCAGACGAACAACCTCGAGATTCGCAACAGCACCTTCTCCGACGTGGCCAACTACAGTGGGAGAGCCGGCATCCGGGTGGATGGCGCTTCACCCAGCCTGGTGGGTAGCGCCTTCCACCGCAATCCGGTTGGGATCTACGCCATCAACGGGGCTCAGCCCAGGGTCTACGGAAGTGCCATGATCACCTGCACGCAGCACGGCGTCTATAACGCCTCACCTTCCACGATGATTGACGCCCGTGGGAACTGGTGGGGGGACGTCAGTGGTCCCAGCCACGCCAGCAACCCTGACGGCACCGGGGTCGCTGTGTCCGACGGTGTGGCGTTTGCGCCTTGGATCGAGGCGCTGGCGTGGCGGGCGCCGTGGTATGATCTACTCCGTGGCACTGAAGAGATTGGCTGGGGCGTCTTTGGTCAGGATGACGCCTCGCTGTCCATCACGGTCACGGTGATGAGCCCCACAGCGACACTGGTGCTGGGCGATGGCCTCGAGCCCGATGGTTTGCTCACCTGGAATACTACGGTGGTGCCCGATGGATGGTACGCGCTGCATGCTGAGGCCTCCGATGGCGCCGCGCTCATCGATGCCATCAAGCGCGACGTGCTCGTCCTCAACGACGCGAGTCTGACCTGGCACGCCGGCACCATCACCGCTGACGAGACCTGGGATGCTACGGGCATCCACATCCTGTTAGCCGATGTTGTCATTCCGGCCGGCGTCCAGGTGACCGTGGTGCCCGGCGCAATCGTCAAGGCCAACGCGGAGACAAAGATCTCGATCATGAGCGGCGGGACCTTGGTCGCCCAGGGTACCCCGACCTCACCCATTGTCTTCACCAGCTTGCGCGACGATGTCGCTGGTGGCGACACCAACCGTGATGGCGCTGCTACGATGCCGCGTCCCGGCGACTGGTATGGCATCGCGGCGGAGGGCACAGGGCAGTTTGTCGCCAACGTCGATACCGTTGTGCGCTATTACCAGCGGGTCCATAGCGGGACGCTAGCCGCGGACCAGACGTGGGCCGGCGATGTGGTTCACCGGATCGTGGGCGACGTCTTGGTGCCCAACGGCGTGCGTCTTACCATCGAGCCGGATGCGATCATCAAGTTCGGTCCCAAACTGCGCTTGACCGTGCAGGCGGGTGGGGAGCTGGTGGCCCAAGGCACCCGCGCGCAGCCGATCCACTTCACGTCTGTCAGAGATGACGCGCTGGGCGGCGACACCAACCTAGACGGAAGCTTCAGCATGCCGGCTCCAGGGGACTGGCGGGATCTCAATATTGAGGGCCAGGCCACCCTTGACCATGTGATCCTGCGCTACGGCGCCGGGTCCACCACGAGCTCTTGGAACAGCAGCGCTAGCCTGCGCACCGGCGGCAGCAGCGTTGTCACCCTGAGCAACTGCCGGGTGGAGGAGGGCTTCTTCGACGGCATTCTGGCTCAGGGTGGGGTGCTGGACGTCTCAAACTGCGTGGTGACCGGCCACGACCGTGGGTTGGTCTCGTGGCTGAGCGCAGCCACGGCCAACGTTGTCAACAGCACCTTCGATGACAATCGCATCGGCCTACTGGCCCACGGCGGTAACCTGAGCATTGTAAACACCATCGTGAGCCATAGCTATGCGGTCTGTGTGGAACAGGACATCGCTCCGGCCCCCACCGTTCGCTACTCAAATCTCTGGTGTCCGGCGTCCCAGACGGTCAAGGGCTTCACGAATCCGGTGGGTAGCAACGGCAACATCGCGGCGGACCCGACCTATCGCAACCAGGCCCTGGGCGACTTCCGCTTGCGCTTTGGCTCGCCGGCTGTAGACGCCGCGGACGGTTCGGCGGCACCCGAAACGGACATGATGGGCGCGCCTCGTTATGACGATCCCCGCACGGGCAATACCGGTACGCCTACCCCAGACGGCGCTTACGCCGATATGGGTGCCTATGAGCTCGTGGAGAGTGCCCCGTCAGATGTCGACTTGATGGTCAGTCAGGTCAGCGGACCCCATAGTGCCACGGTGGGCGAGGTTGTCACCCTGCAATGGACCGTGGTCAACAGCGGCACAACGTCGGTACGCGGACCGTGGCACGATGGGCTGGCCCTGGTTCTCCGTCCTGACGACCGTCCGGTGGTCACGCCGGTCGGCAACGTCTTGGTGGGCCAGGACAGTATCTTGGGCCCAGGTCAAAGCGCGGTTTTCAGCGCTGAGGTGCGCGTGCCGGCGGCCCTCCCGGGTGATCATCACTGGGAGGTCAGGGTCAACGCTCTGGGCGAGATCTTCGAGGGCGTGAATAGCGGCAACAACACGGCGCTCTCTATCGCCCGAGTAGCGCTCGATCTGCCTGAGCTCGCGGTGGATGGCGGTGCGGTTGTGGGTGCGTTCGATGCGAGCGGAGCGCGCTATTGGATCCGCGTACTTGTTCCAGCCTATCAAAGCGTGCAGGTGCGCCTGAGCACCGGCGACGCGGGTGGGATGGTGGCGCTCTATGCCGCTCAGGGTCGCCTCCCTGATATCACGAGCTACGACCAGCGCAGCGATCCCCAGGTACCCGCCCCGGCCAGCCTGAGTCTCAGCGGCGGCCCTCTCGATACGATGTTCTACATCCTGGCCCACGCCGCCAGCCTTGACGCAGCCCCGGCCTCCTTCAGCCTGGCCGCGCAGTCGGTCGTCTATCAGGTTGGGCAAGTCATCCCAGCCCAGGGCGGCAACACCGGAACGGTAACCCTGGCCGTGCTTGGCAGCGCCTTCCCCGAAGGGGCAACGGTGCGTCTTCGTCTCTCGAACGGAGAGGTGCTGGCGGCCCGCGACACTTACCAGTCCGGTAGCTCCCGCATCGATGCCCTCTTCGATCTTGCTGGGGTCGCGCCGGGATACGCCGCCGTCGAAGTCGTCGCCCCGGGGAACATCGTGCGGACCCTGCCCGACGGCTTTCAGGTCCTCGAGGGAGGTCAGCCGGACTTCTGGGTAGCGCTCGTCGGCCCGGAGAACATCCGCGCCGGGCGGGAAACGGTCTTCGAATTGCACTGGGGCAACCGGGGTACTGTCGATGCGCCTGTGCACCTGCTCGATGTAGCGATCCCGGCCAACGTGATTCTGGCTCTAGAACCGGGCGGCGTGCCCGAGAGCGCCCGGAGCTTCTTTCTCACCACGTTGCCCGATGGCGTTGCGCTGACGGTGCCTCCGGGTTACAGCGCCAGTCGTCCCCTTTACATCAAGGCAGATCTGACGAGTCACATCAACCTGAGCTTCGGTGCCGTAGCCATAGATGCTCCTTATCTGACGACGCTCCTCATTGACTGGGAGAGCATAGGTCCCTTGGCTAGGCCGCCGGAGATGGCAGACGAGCGCTGGAACGCGTTGTGGTCGGGACTTACGGCGCGCCTAGGCGACACGTGGGCCACGATGCTGCCGGTGCTGGCTGAGAACGCCCTGAGTCTTAACCGCAGCGAACGGGGCTGGTTACAGGACGGTGTAGACCTACGGACGGCGCTACTCTGGGAACTGGACAGTGTGCTCCAGGAGATGGATGGCACGATTCTCACGGACATCGGCGGCCTGGCGCCGGCGGCGACGCAGGGCGGTACCGCCAATGAGAGAATCCACTATCTTGGGGTCTTTCTCCAGCAGTACGATACTAAGTGGTGGAACTCCGACAATCTGCCGGCTGTGGGCGATGACCGCAAGTACGTCACCGAATACCTGGACAAAGGCCCACAAGTCCCGGCCGGAAGGCGTGTGGAGCTCTTTGATTCCACAGCCACGTCGAGCGACGACGTGAGCATCCAACAGATTCTCAAGGAGCTCAGGGGCATCGCGAGCCGCGCCAAGGCCGGAGAGACCATCCTGTGGAGCTATAGCGGTCACGGCCACCGATTGGGCATCGTCGCCCGGGAGGGCGGCGCGATGTATGTGATACCATGGGCATCGATCTACGAAGCGCTGAATGCCTCGCAGGCCGGACGCATCGTCGTGGTGATGGACGCCTGCTTCTCGGGTACATTCAAAGACTGGCTGAACACGACGGCGAATCCCCCACCCGCTCCCGGTCGCTGGCACGTTGTGGGGGCGGCAGCAGCAGACCAACCCGCCTACGACGGGCTCTTTACGCGGGCCTTCTACGCGTCTCTGGGCAGGGGACGGGACTTCTGGACTGCCTGGCAGGAGAACAGGCATCTGTCACTTGTTGCCGGGCTCCTCTTTCAGAACCCCGAAATCTACAGCGCCGACGCGCGATTTACACTCAAAGACACCGAGGGCGCCGTCAAGGACGGCACAACCGATGGCTTGAGCGCTACCGACCCATCGCCGGTCTCCACCTCGGGCCAGACCGCGGTGGGCGTGGTGGGTTCTTTCGATCCCAACGAGAAGCAGACACTGGGCTATGGGACAGAGGGCTTTGTGGCGGACGGGATGACTCTCAACTACACTATACTCTTTGAGAACGACCCGGACCTTGGGGCTACGGCCCCGGTTCAGGAGCTGTTGATCATCGACAGCCTCAGCGCTGACCTGGACTGGAGCACTTTCGAGTTGACGGAGATGGGCTTCGGCGCTGAGATCATCGCTGTTCCCGCCGGCTACCAGACCTACCAGACGACAGCTGACATCCCTGATGATCCTTACCCGGTGCTGGTGGATGTGGGTCTGGATCCGGCAACGGGTGAGGTACGCTGGTACTTTGCCTCGCGAGATGCTGCTACGCAGGATCTACCTGAGGATCCTTGGGCCGGGTTCCTGCCCGTCAACGATGGGACCGGCAGAGGTGAGGGCTTCGTCAGTTTCCGTATTCGACCCAAAGCCGGGCTGTCGGATGGTGCGATCGTCACCAACCAGGCAACGATCACCTTTGATCCCACCTACGGCGCCAACCTGCCGATAGTCACCGATTGGGTGACCAACACCCTGGACTTGACACCACCCAGCAGCGCTGTGCAGCCGCTTGGCGCCAGCAGTTCTGCCACCTTTGATGTCGCGTGGTCCGGCCATGATGGCGGATCAGGCGTCGCCTACTACGACGTCTACGTCTCCTCAAATGGCGGAACGTTTAGCCTCTGGCAGGCCCACACGACGCTAACGACTGCCTCTTTCACCGGCGTGAATGGCGCAACTTATAGCTTCTACGTCGTGGCGACGGATCATGTAGGTCATCGGGAGATGAAGACGCCGCAGGCGGAGTCATCCACTACCGTGGCTGCAGACTCCGACACCTGTATCTACCTGCCGTTGGTGCTGCGCAACTAAGTCACGATGGGCAAGCCCGCTGCCGCGGGCATAGTTGCTATCCCGAACCGCCCAAAGCTCTTGGCCTCAGGGCGCCCGAGCCAAGAGCTTTGGGCGATCTGCTGGTTGTGAGGAGCCGCAAGCGTGCTATGGTGGGGCCATTCCCAGTGTAGACAGGAGCAAGGGCGGTATGGCGGAACCCACAACGGAGCAGACGATCGCGCGGGCCCGCGAGGTGTTGGCGCGCGAGGCGGCGGCGGTGGCGGCTTTGGCCGAGCAGATGGACGCGGGGTTGGCGGACGTGGTCCGGGTATTGCTCGACTGCGCGGGCCACGTGTTGGTGACCGGGGCGGGGACCTCCCACGCGATGGCAGAGCGTTTCGCGCATCTGCTCTCATGCGTGGGCACTCCGGCGCTCGCGATCAGCGCTGCGGACGGGCTCCACGGCGGCGCCGGCGCGGTCCGCGAGGGCGACGTGCTTTACGTGATCTCCAAGGGTGGGCAGAGCGCTGAGGTCAACGCGTTCGTCGCGATCGCGAAGGCGCGCGGCGCCGCGATCGTGGCACAGACCGAGGATCCGGCGTCGCCATTGGCGGCGTTAGCCGACGCGGTCTTCGTCGTGCGTGCCGCGGAGGGGATCGATCCCTACGGCATGATCGCCACGGGCAGCTCGCTGGTGGCGGGCGCGGCGGGGGATGTGGTGTGCGTGCTGCTCTTGGAGGCGCGCGGATACACGCAGGAGGCCTTCGGCGCGACGCATCCGGGCGGCGCGGTAGGGAGGATGTTGGGGTAGCGTCTCTGCCCCTTGCGAGGCGTAAAGGAGTGTCGATGAAGGCTGCGTTCTTGGTGGGTAAGGAGACGTACGAGCTGCGCGAGGCGCCGGAACCGGTGGCGCCGGACGATGGGCTGGTGCTGGCGGTGGAGGCGTGCGGCGTCTGTGGGTCGGATCTGCGCCGCTGGCGTGAGGGGCCGCCGGTGGGCGCCGGCAGCCTGGCGGGGCTGCCGGGCATCATCGCCGGTCACGAGATCGGCGGTACAGTGGTCGCGGTGGGAGCGGCGGTGCGAGACTATGGGATCGGCCATCGTTTGGCGATCGCGCCCGATATCCACTGCGGCACCTGCTGGTATTGCCGCCGCGGGCTCTACAACCTCTGCGATGAGCTGCACTTCCTGGGGATCTCGCCGGGGTACCCCGGGGGCTTTGCCGAGCGGTTGGTGCTGACGCGTGAGGTGCTCGATCTGGGCATCGTGCATCCGATCCCGGAGGGGCTCTCCAGCCTCCACGCGGCGCTCGCCGAGCCGATGAGCTCGGTGTTGGCGTGCCACGAGAAGGCGGGTACCGACGTCGCCGACACGGTGGCGGTGATGGGGGCGGGGCCGATCGGCTGTCTGCACGCGGTGATCGCCAAGCTGCGCGGCGCACGCGTCATACTCTCGCAGCGCAGCGCGGCGCGGCTGGCCCTCGCGCGGCGCTTTGAGCCCGACGTCGCGCTCGGGCTGACGGGCGAGGCTTTTGTCGCGCGCGTGCGCGAGCTGACGGGCGGGCGCGGGGCCGACTTGGTGATTGTCGCCAACGGCGTGGCCTCCGCGGTGGTGGATGCGGTCCAGGCGGTGCGCAAGGGGGGCCGGGTGGTCATCTTCGGCGGGTTGCCGAAGGCGAATCCGCAGGTGTTGGTCGACGCCAACCGCGTGCACTACGGCGATATCGAGCTGGTGGGCGCCTTCTCCTATCATCCCACCATGCACGCCCTCGCGCTCGATCTCCTGCAGCGCGGCATGATCCCGGCGGATCAGCTGATCACCCACGTCTTTCCGCTGGAGCGCATCGCGGAGGCGTTCGAGGTCGCCTCGTCGGGTGAGGGGCTCAAGGTCGTCATCACGCCGGAGTAGGGAGGTACGACATGATCGGACTGAACGGGGAACTGGCGGCGCGTGTGGCGGAGGGACGCCCGGTGCGCATCGGTCTGATCGGCGCGGGTCAGATGGGGACCGACGTGGTGGCGGAGACGTCGATGATGCGCGGGGTCGAGGTGGTGGCAACGGCGGACATCGACGTGACGCGCGCCTGGGAGGCTTACGCGATCGGGCGGGTCGATGGTGACGTGGTGGAGGCCTCGACGGTCAGGCAGGCGGATGCGGCGGTCGCCGCGGGCCGGCGCGTCTGCACCACCGACTACGGGGTGGTGGTGGAGATGGCGGCGGTGGATGTGGTGCTGGAGGCGACCGGCGTGCCGGAGGTCGGGGCGCGGGTGGCGCTGGCGGCGATCCGCGCCGGCAAGCACCTGGCGATGATGAACGTGGAGACCGACATCACGGTCGGCCCTGTGCTGCGCTGGTATGCCGACCGGAAGGGTGTCCTCTACGCCCTGGCAGCGGGGGATGAACCGGCAGCCTGCAAGGAGCTCTACGACTTCGCCGACGCGCTGGGCTTCGAGATCGTGGCGGCGGGCAAGGGTAAGAACAACCCGCTGGATCGGCATGCCAAGCCGACCGATCCGGCGTGGGCAAGGGAGGCGGCCCGCCGGGGCCTGAGCCCCACGATGCTCATCGAGTTCGTGGACGGCAGCAAGACGATGGTGGAGATGGCGGCGGTCTCCAACGCCACGGGGTTGGTGCCCGACGTGCGCGGGATGCACGGCCCGGTGACGCACCGGGAGATCCTGGAGCAGGTCTTCCGGCTGAAGGAGGACGGCGGCATCCTCGCCCGGAGCGGCGTGGTCGATTTCGGCGTGGGCAAGGTGGCGCCGGGCGTCTTCCTGATCGTGCGCACCGACCATCCGCGGTTGCGGGAGGCGATGGTGCTGCGCGACATGGGGAAGGGGCCCTATTACACGCTCTTCCGTCCTTATCATCTCTGCTCGATCGAGGTGCCGCTGACCTGCGCGCAGCTGGTGATCCGCGGGACATCGAACATGGCGCCGCTGGACCGGCTGGTGTCGGAGGTCTTCGCTGTGGCGAAGCAGGCGCTGCAGCCCGGTGACGTGCTCGACGGGATCGGGGGCACGACCTTCTACAGCTCGATTGACCGCTACGAGGTCGCCCGGGAGGAGCGACTGCTACCGGTGGGGCTCGCCAAGGGCGCGCGGCTGGTGCGCGCTGTGGCGATGGACGCACCGATCACCTACGACGACGTGGTGCTGCACGAGCCGTCAACGGTGCCGGCGCTGCGGCGGCTGCAGGATCGCTGGATGGCGGGCGAGATTGAGGGCGATGCGCTGCTGGCGGCGCTCGAGGCAGCGTAGGGCGGAGTGGTACTCCGCCACTTGGTCACGGGCGGGGGGGGCGGTCGGGCTTGGCAGCCCAACCTACGGCGGGATGGCGTAGGGCGGAATGGTATTCCGCCACTTGGTCGGGTCAGCTACCCGACCCACATGGTGCATGTCGTCGCGTGTGGCCCGCAAGGGCAAGCTTGTAGCCCCGTCCCGGGGCGTCGGACGCGGCGGCGCCTCCAGGTGAGGGCTTGGTCGGGTCAGCTACCCGACCCACATGATGCTATGTAGGGTGGCTAGCTGAGCCGCCCCTGGCTGGTCGGTGGAGACGAGAGGTCGGAGGTGCTATGCGACTGTTGGGACTCGATATCGGCACGACCGGCTGCAAGGCGGCGGTCTTCGAGCAGGATGGCACGTTCGTCACGAGCGCGCGACGCGAGTACGATGTGCTGATGCCGCGGCCCGGCTGGGCGGAGCAGGACGCCGAGGAGGTCTGGCACCTGGCGCAGGACGCGATACGCGAGGTACTGGCGACGATCGCGGGCGACGTCAGCTGCGGCGGTAAAATCGGCGCCGTCGGGCTATCGGTCCAGGGTGAGGCGGTGATACCTGTCGACGTGACGGGCCGCGCGCTGCGCCCCGCGATCCTGGGGATGGACACGCGGACCAGGGCCGAGAACACGTGGTTGACCGAACGATTCGGTGCCCGGGCGCTCTATGAGCGTACCGGCATGCCCGTCCACACGATCAACACGCTGCCCAAGCTGCTCTGGTTGCGAGAGCATGAGCGCGAGACGTGGGAGGCGGCACACCAGTTCCTCCTCTACGAGGACTTCATCATCCGCAAGATGACGGGGCAGAGCGTCATCAGCCGCTGTCTGGCCTCCCGCACCCAGCTCTACGACCTGCACGCAGATGCATGGTCGGATGAGCTCCTGCTTGTGGCGGGGCTTGACCCGGCGCGCCTCGCTGAGGTGCAGTCCTCGGGCTTCGCCGTAGGGCCCATGGGTGTGGACCTGGCGGCGGATCTAGGCTTTGCGCGCCCGCCCGTCGTCGTGACCGGCGGACACGACCAGGCCTGCGGGGCGTTGGGCGTCGGTCTGACGACGCCGGGGCTGGCGATGGTCTCGACCGGAACCGCGGAGGTCGTGGAGGTGGCGCTGGCGGCGCCGGTGCTCAACGCCGCCCTCCACGACGGCAACATCTCGGTCTACGCGCACACCGTGCCCGAGCTCTACCTGGCGATGACGCTCAACCACAGCGGTGGTGTGCTCCTGCGCTGGTTCCGCGATACTTTCGGGCGCGAGGAGATCGCGGCCGCGGCGCTGCTTGCGGAGGGTGGGGGCGACGCACCAGACGCCTACGATCTCCTGTTGGCCGACGCGGTACCCGAGCCGACCTCGCTCCTAATGTTGCCGCACTTCGCCGGGAGCGGCACGCCGACCTTTGACACGGCGTCGAAGGGGGCCATCGTGGGGCTCACCTTTGCCACCTCGAAAGCGGAGGTCGCCAAGGCGATCTTGGAGGGGCTGACCTTCGAGCTGCGGCTGAACCTCGACCTACTGCGCGAGGGAGGGGTGGCGATTCGGGAGCTGCGGGCCATTGGGGGCGGTGCGCGCTCCGATCTCTGGCTGCAGCTCAAGGCCGATGTGACCGGCATCCCGGTCGTGGCACCCCGCGTCACCGATGCCGCCTGTTGGGGCGCGGCGCTTTTGGCCGGCTATGGCGCTGGGTGCTTCGCGCGGCTCGAGGACGCCGCTGCAGGGACGGTCGAGCTTGCGCGCCGCG